>JBGTIE010000589.1:0-5485 GCA_041745855.1 Lysobacterales bacterium
CTGTCCTCGCCAATTGCCCGCTGGGCGGAGGGAAACATCTCGCCGGCTGCGCCGTCGGCGGGCCTGCGGCCCTCGATTCGCCAGCAGGCTGGCTCCTACAGTGGGCAAGAGCGCCCGACCACATCAGTTCGACTCGCACCCCAAGTTCAGCCCCCATCATGGGCCCCGCTCCCGTCCGCGCTACAATGCCCGGCTTGTTCACGCCGCCCGGGAGAGCCGCGCAATGACGTCCCCTACCCTCACCGATCCTGTGGTGATCGATCGCGACTACACCCTCGAGCACAAGTATCTGCGCACGGAGGGCCGGATCTATCTGTCCGGCATCCAGGCACTGGTCCGGCTTCCGCTGATGCAGCGGATGCGCGATGCGGCAATGGGCATGAATACCGGCGGTTTCGTCTCTGGCTACCGCGGCTCGCCGCTGGGCGGACTGGATCTGGAGCTGTGGCGGGCGCGCAAGCATCTGCTGGCCTCGCACGTTCAGTTCGCGCCGGGGCTGAACGAGGATCTGGCCGCCACCGCGGTGTGGGGTACGCAGCAGGTCAATCTGTTTCCGGGCGCGAAGTACGACGGCGTCTTTGCGATGTGGTACGGCAAGGGTCCGGGTGTCGACCGCGCCGGTGACGTGTTCAAGCACGGCAACGCCGCCGGTACCAGCAAGCATGGCGGCGTGCTGGTGCTGGCCGGTGACGACCACGCCTGTCGCTCCTCGACCCTGCCACACCAGTCCGAGCACGAATTCATCTCGGCGATGATGCCGATCCTGAACCCGGCCGGGATTCAGGACATCCTCGACATGGGCCTGCTCGGCTGGGCGATGAGCCGCTTCTCCGGCCGCTGGGTCGGCTTCAAGACCATCGCCGAGACGGTCGAGAGCTCGGGCAGCGTGAATGTCGATCCACACCAGCTCGACATCGTCATCCCGACCGATTTCCCGCTCCCGCCGGGCGGCTTGAACATCCGCTGGCCGGATCCGCCGATGGACCAGGAACTGCGTCTGCATCAGTACGCGATGCACGCCGCGGTGGCCTTTGCCCGCGCCAATGGCATCGACCGGGTGGTGTTCGATTCGCCGCGCGCTCGCCTCGGGATCATGACCACCGGCAAGAGCTATCTGGACGTGCTGCAGGCACTGGAATACCTCGGTCTGGACGAGAGCGCCTGCCGCGACATCGGCATCCGCGTGTACAAGGTCGGCATGACCTGGCCGCTCGAACCCGAAGGCGTCAAGGCCTTCGCCAAGGGGCTGGAAGACATCATCGTGGTCGAGGAGAAGCGCTCCTTCATCGAGGCCCAGATGAAGGAACACATGTACAACTGGGAGCACGGCCAGCGGCCGTCGATCGTCGGCAAGTACGACGAGGCCGGACTGTGGGTGCTGCCGAGCATCGGCGAGCTGACCCCGGCGACGATCGCGCTGATCATCGCGCGCCGCCTGGGTCGCTTCCACACTTCCGAGCGGATCGATGAGCGGGTGCGCTGGATCGATGCCAAGGAAGCCGAGCTGAAATTGCCGCGGGCCACTTTCCCGCGCGCCGCCCACTTCTGTTCCGGTTGTCCGCACAACACCTCCACCAATGTGCCGGAAGGTTCACGCGCGGCTGGCGGTATCGGCTGCCACTACATGGTCACCTGGATGGACCGGCGCACCGAGACCTTCACCCAGATGGGCGGCGAAGGCGTGCCGTGGATCGGCCAGGCGCCATTCACCGAGACCGGCCACATCTTCCAGAACCTCGGCGACGGCACCTACTTCCATTCCGGCTCGCTGGCGATCCGCGCCTGCGTCGCGGCGAAGGTCAACATGACCTTCAAGATCCTCTACAACGACGCGGTTGCGATGACCGGCGGCCAGCCGGTGGACGGCACCCTGCGCGTCGAGGACATGGCCCGCCAGCTGCGCGCCGAGGGCGTGGGCAAGATCGTGCTGGTCAGCGATGCGGTGGACAAGTGGCGCTACAACTCGGAGCTGTCGGCCACCGGCGTGAGCCTGGAAGACCGCGACGATCTGGATCAGGTGCAGCGCGATCTGCGCGAAGAGAAGGGCGTCTCGGTCATCATCTACGAACAGACCTGCGCGGCCGAAAAGCGCCGCCGGCGCAAGCGCAAGCTGATGGACGATCCGGCCAAGCGGGTCTTCATCAACCCGCTGGTGTGCGAGGGCTGCGGCGACTGCGGCGTGCAGTCCAACTGCGTCTCGATCCTGCCGCTGGAGACCGAGTTCGGCCGCAAGCGGGCGATCGACCAGTCCTCGTGCAACAAGGACTATTCCTGCGTCAAGGGTTTCTGCCCCAGCTTCGTCACCGTCCATGGCGGCGGCCTGAAGAAGAGCAGTGGTGTGAAGGCCGAGCCGGACTTTGCCAGCCTGCCGGAACCGCAGATCCGGACCGACCTCAGCCAGCCATGGAACGTGCTGATCACCGGCGTCGGCGGCACCGGCGTGGTCACGATCGGCGCGCTGCTCGGCATGGCCGGGCACCTGGAAGGCAAGGGGGTGAGCGTGCTGGACCAGACCGGTCTGGCACAGAAGGGCGGCGCGGTGACCTGCCACGTGCGCATCGCCGCCCAGCCCAATGACATCTACGCGGTGCGCATCGCCGCCGGTGAGGCCGATGTGGTGATCGGCTGCGACGTGGTCGTGGTGAACGATTACTGGGCGCTGTCGAAGATCCGCAGCGAACGCAGCCACGCGGTGATCAACAGCTACGAATCGATGCCGGGCAGCTTCACCCGCGATCCGGACATGCAGTTCCCGCTCAAGCAGATGCTCGATTCGATCGGGTTGGCGCTGGGTCACAAGAATCTGGAAGTGCTCGACGCCACCGACATCGCGACCCGATTGATGGGCGACTCGATCGCGACCAATCTGTTCATGCTCGGCTATGCCTGGCAGCGCGGCCTGGTACCGGTCAGCTTCGATGCGCTGATGCGTGCGATCGAGCTCAACGGTGCCGCGGTGCCGATGAACAAGCGGGCCTTCCAGTGGGGCCGCCTGGCGGCGCACGATCTGACCCAGGTGCAGGCCGCCGCCGGCATCGGCGACAGCGCGGTCGAGGTGGCATCGAACGTCACCGAGCTGGCCGATCCATTGCGCCTGTCGCGCAACATCGAGGACATCATCGCCCGCCGCGAGCGCTTCCTGACCGACTATCAAGATGCCGCCTACGCCAGCCGCTACAGCGAGGTCATTGCCCGGGTTCGCGCCGCCGAGCAGACCCGCACGCCCGGCCGCAGCGGTCTGAGCGAGGCAGTGGCGCGCTATCTATTCAAGCTGATGGCCTACAAGGACGAATTCGAGGTGGCCCGGCTGTACACCACCGGCGACTTCGAGCAGCGAATCGCCGAGACTTTCGCCAATCACGAGCAGATCCGCTTCCATCTGGCGCCGCCGCTGCTGGCCAAACGCGATCCGGTCACCGGTCATCTGCGCAAGCGCGAATTCGGGCCATGGATCCTGACCGCCTTCCGCGTGCTGGCCAAGTTCCGCCGCTATCGCGGCACCTGGCTGGACATCTTCAGTCGGACAGCCGAGCGGAAAATGGAGCGCCAGCTGATCGAGGACTACCGCGCCTCGGTCGAGCAGCTGATCACCGGCCTGAACCAGGACAATCACGAACTGGCGGTGGAAATTGCCTCGATCCCCGAGCACATCCGCGGCTTCGGCCACGTCAAGGAAGCGCACTATGCTTCGGCCAAGGCGCATTGGGACGCGCTGATGCAGCGCTGGGCGGCGGGGGATGCGGAGCGCAAGGTGGCTTGAGCGGGCGCTCGGGGGAGCGTTGAAGCCAAAGCACGAGCAATCTCACGCGGAGACGCGGAGAACGCGGAGGAAAAGCACAGCAAAATCCGCTAGCAGAAAGCCAAAACGTAGGTCAGATCAAGAGCGGACTCACGGGGAGGCGTGGAGAAGAGCAGCAAGATCTGGACGGAGCAAGAGCGAAAGCGCTGTGCGTCCATGGTCCCTGATTGGCAGCGCTGTTGGGGCCGCTGTGCCTTCCTGGGACCGCGGGCGTCCCGCCCGCAGGCCTCGGCAGCCAGCAAGTCTCGCACTTGCCTTCGTGCTGCGACGCGTCTGGTCCGGGCGTCTCGCGCACGCTGTTGATCGTGATGCCGAATCCCCCGACCGAATCGAGGGAAGGCTTTGCCGCTAAATCGGACCTGGTGCGAGGATTCTTGGCCGGGACTCTTCGCTCGTTTCGAATCTCAGGCACACCGGAAGCTGCGGGCGGGACGCCCGCGTTCCCAGGGAAGCAGGCCTGCGCAGGTCTGGTCTAGCCCAGCACCGCGTCGATCCGGTCCAGTCGCACCGCGATCCGGTCGTACTGCTGGCTGCGGCCGACGACGAAGCCGTCGGCGATCTCGGTGACCAGCATCGCCACCGTGCTGCCGGCGACGATCAGGGTCACGCCCTTTTTCTCGCTGCGGCTGTTCTCGAGGGAAGTTTCCAGGGCATTCATGGTCTCGCTCCAGGCGGGTAGGGACGGGCTGACTCCGGCGCCAACCAGGGCGGCAGCCAGCGGCAGCCGGGTCAGCAGCTTGCGGCGGTCGGAGTCGATCTCGGGGGCGTCGGTTTCGGAGAGGGCGTTTTCGGTCATGGCACACGGGCTTGAACGCCGCCTCATTGCGGCTGCCACGCAATACGCGGCCGGCCCGAGCGAGGGGACAGGGGTGGGGCCTGGTCAACTCAGGGCGGGTTCGAAAGTCGGGGGTTGGGAGTCGGGCGTCGGGAGTAAGGGCAAGAGCTCCCCTCGGCGTCGTACTCGTACTCAGCATCGCGGTACTCGTACTCGTACTCGAAGCCATCACGTTGCTTTCGAGTACGAGTACGAGTACGAGCAGGAAAGTCGGCGATAACCGATGTCCGCCGCAAACGACGTCACCCAACATCATTTTGAATCGTTCCCGCACGCAGCCGATTCATGAAAGGTCCAGCCGCATCGGCTACCATTGCCGACCTGCTCACCTACCAGCACAACCCATGAAGCGTCTGCGCCCCCTGTTGCTGATCCTCGCCCTGCTGTCCTTGTCCGCCTGCTCGCTGTTTGGCGACAAGAACCGCGATGACGAAACCCAAACGCTGTCGGTCGAGCAGTTGTACGAGCAGGCCAACGCCGCCATGCAGGAAGGAAACTACGAGCGCGCGATCCGCTTCCACCGCGCGCTCATCGGTCGCTTCCCCTTCGGCAGCTATTCGGAGCAGTCGCAGTTGGACCTGGCCTACAGTCAGTACAGGCGCGACCAGGATGACGAGGCGGTGGCGACACTGAACCGCTTCATGAAGGCGCACCCGACCCACCCCAAGGTCGACTACGCGCTGTTCCTGCGCGGTCTGATCAATTTTGACCGCAATATCGGACTGCTCGATCGGGTCATGCCTGGTGAAGTGTCCACCCGCGACCAGCAGACCCTGCGCCAGGCGTTCATCGACTTTTCCGAGCTGATCAAGCGGTACCCGGACAGCGCGTACGCCGGCGACGCCCGCCAG
>JBGTIE010000590.1:0-4402 GCA_041745855.1 Lysobacterales bacterium
TCTGGCGTGAACGCATACGGCAGTCCAGAGAGCTGAACCACAAGTGGAGCGAAAAATCTCTGGATCGCTGCGGTCGCAAGCTCCCTCGCGATGACGAGGGTTCATGGCCCGTGTGCATTTCGGGTCCCGAAAAGGCGTCTCTCAATGACGATGAGTTGGATGCCATTGGACCGATAGCTCGCGTCACTCGTTCTGCCTGCGCCAGAGAAGGCGTCTCGCAACGACCAATCAATGCGTTACGTCGTGGTTTCGTGGAGACTACACAGCAACAGCGTGGGCGGGACGCCCGGGCGAGGTACGCCGTTGCTTGCGGCACGATAGCTGTGGTGAGGTGCGTTGTGGCCTGCGGGCGGGACGCCCGCGGTCCCAGGGAAGAGCAAGTGCATGGGCGGGACGCCCGGGCGAGGTACGCCGTTGCTTGCGGCACGATGGCTGTGGTGAGGTGCGTTGTGGCCTGCGGGCGGGACGCCCGCGGTCCCAGGTGTGGCCTGCGGGCGGGACGCCCGGGGAAGCAACGTGGACATGACGCCCGAGGCCAACCGCCGCTCTTCTGGGCCCTGGGCCCTATGCCCTGGGCCCTGCTCTTCTGACCCCTCAGCCCTCAGCCCTGACCAATCAGCCCTCAGCCCTGAACAATCAGCCCTGACCCTTGCCAGCCAGCCCCCCGCACGGCACCCTGCGCAACTGATTCCAAGAACCATTCGCCCATGACCGACAGCTCGCCCGACTTCCAGCATCCCGAGTATCCATTTCAGGGTCATCGCGTCGAGGTGCGCGGTCAGGAGATGCACTACCTTGACGAGGGTCCGGCCCGGGATGGTCCTACTGCGGACAGGGAGCTTCCGCCTGTGCTGATGGTGCACGGCAATCCGACCTGGTCGTTCTATTACCGCAAGCTGGTGCTGGCATTGCGCGATCGGCAACGTTGTCTGGTGCCGGACCATATCGGCATGGGCTGGTCGAGTCGGCCGGATCAGCGCAACTACGGCTACACACTGGCCGACCGGGTCGCCGATCTGGGCGCATTCATTGCGCAAGTACATCCCGAGGGCAAGCTCGATCTGGTCGTGCACGACTGGGGCGGCATGATCGGCTTTGCCTGGGCGGTCGAACATCCGGAGCGGATCCGCCGGATCGTGGTGCTGAATACTGCAGCCTTCCCGCTCCCGCCCGGCAAGCGGCTGCCGTTTGCACTCAAGCTGGTGCGCGACACCGCGCTCGGCGCCTTCCTGGTCCAGCGCCTGAATGCCTTTGCCCGCGGCGCGACCCGGCTGGCGGTTCGCAAGCCGATGAGTCTGGCCACCCGCGCTGGCTACCTCGCCCCGTATCAGACCGCCGAGCGGCGGCTGGCAACGCTGGAGTTCGTCCGCGACATCCCGCTCGAGCAGGGTGATCCAGGCTTCGAGCTGGTCCATCGCAGCGCCGATCACCTCGAACGACTCGCTGACCATCCGATGCTGATTCAATGGGGCCGGCACGATTTCGTCTTCGACGACCATTTCCTGGCCGGCTGGCAGGCCCGCTTCCCGGCCGCCGACGTCGACATCTACGAGGACGCCGGCCACTATGTGCTGGAAGACGCCGCCGACCGCCTGGTGCCTCGGGTCAGGGCGTTTCTGCTCAAGCCATGAGGGCGATGACCTGCATTGAGGGCCTTCGAGCCTTAGGGCCCAGGGCTCAGGGCACAGGGCCCCAAAAGCAAGGGCCCAGGGCTCAGGGCCCAGGGCCCAGAAGAGCAGGGCGCGCGACTTCGAGGCACCTCAGGCATTGGCATCGCGGCGCTCACTGGAGCCTGAGCCCTGAGCCCTGGGCCCTCGCTTGCTGGGCCCTGAGCCCTGGGCTCTGGGCCCTTGCTCACTGGGCCCTGAGCCCTTGCTCACTGGGCCCTGGGCCCTGTGCCCTGGGCCCTTGCTCTCTGAGCCCTGCCCAGTGTCGCCGGAGTCCGCGCCGATGACGGCCGCCGACAGCCCCAACATCGCCACCTTCCTGACCCGGATGGCGAAGGATCGGCCGCATCAGGTGGCAATCTTCGTGCCGGCCGGGCGCGATGGCTTTGGTCGGCAGGCGCACACTCATCTGACCTACGCCCAGCTGGAGGCACAGAGCAATCAACTCGCCGCCGGGCTGGCGGCGTCGGGGATTGGCCGCGGGGTTCGCACGGTGTTGATGGTGCGGCCGAGTCTGGAGCTGTTCCTGTTGATGTTCGCGCTGTTCAAGGCCGGTGCGGTGCCGGTGCTGGTCGATCCGGGGATCGATCGCAAGGCCCTGGCAACTTGCCTGGCGCAGGCCGAACCGGGTGCCTTCATCGGCATCGCGCTGGCTCATCTGGGTCGGCTGCGCTACGGCTGGGGCCGGCGTACGCTGCGACAACTGGTCTGGGTCGGCGGTCCGAAGTTCGGGCCGGGCCTGAGTTATCTCAAGCTGCTTGCGCTGGGCGAGGCGCAGCTGGGAAAGCAGCAGGGCGGCGCGGTGCAGGTCGAGCCGGACGACCCGGCGGCGATCCTGTTCACTTCCGGCTCGACCGGCGTACCCAAGGGCGTGGTCTACCGGCATCGTCATTTTGTCGCCCAGGTCGATCTGCTCCGCGATGCCTTCGACATTCGCCCGGGTGAGATCGATCTGCCGACCTTCCCACCTTTTGCGCTGTTCGATCCGGCCCTCGGCATGACCACGGTGATTCCGGCGATGGATCCGACCCGTCCGGCGCTGGCCGATCCGGTCGGCCTGATCCGCACGATCGAGGATTTCGGCGTCAGCAACCTGTTCGGCTCACCGGCGCTGGTCGATACGCTGTCACGCTATGGCGCGGTGCGCGGGATCAAGCTGCCGACACTGAAACGGGTCATCTCGGCCGGCGCGCCGGTGCCGCTGCCGGTGATCGAACGGATGCGCAAGATGCTGCCGGACGACGGCCAGCTGTGGACTCCCTACGGCGCCACCGAATGCCTTCCGGTGGCGGTGGTCGAGAGCCGCGAGCTGCTCAGCGTCGGCAAGGGCAGCACCGATCAGGGCGCCGGCACACTGGTCGGCCATGTGGTGCCAGCCAACCGGGTACGCATCATCGCGCTGGATGACCAGCCGCATCAGCATTGGTCGGAAGTCACTGAACTTTCCAATGGCGAGGTCGGCGAGATCACCGTCGCTGGTCCCACCGCAACCGACCAGTACTATGGCCTCCCCGAGATGACCGCCCGCGCCAAACTCCGCGAGGGCGACGCGGTGGTGCACCGGATGGGCGATGTCGGCTATTTCGACGACCAGGGCCGGCTGTGGTTCTGCGGCCGCAAGACGCAGCGGGTGACGACCGCCCAGGGCACGCTCTACACCGAGCGGGTGGAACCGGTATTCAACGTCCATCCGCAGGTCTACCGCAGCGCACTGGTCGGCATCGGCCCGGTCGGCGCACAGCAGCCGGTGGTGGTCCTGGAACTGGAACCGGACATCGGTCGGAACGAGCATCTGCGCATCGCGGCCGAGTTGCGAGACCTGGCACGACGCCACCCCGAGACCCGAGCCATCGAACGCTTCGCCGTGTACCCCAAGCCCTTCCCGGTCGACATCCGCCACAACGCCAAGATCGGCCGCGAGATCCTGGCCCGCTGGGTGGGAGCGAAGGCGGGGAGGGTGCTGCGGCCTGGCGACGTCTAGCTGGTTGGAAGCGGCGAGGCCGCGAGGTTTCCGGCTTCCCCGGACCGCTCGGGGTCGGGGTCGCGGTCGGGGTCGGGGTCGGGGTCGGAATCGGAATCGGAATCGAGATTGATCCGGCACCGACCTCCTACTCGTACTCCTACTCGTACTCGTACTCGCGCTGTTGCCCTTGATCTTTACTGGCTACTGGAACTGGCTACTGGCAACAAGCACAAAGCTGCACGCCCCGACTCGATCCCGCTCCGCCTCGAACCCAAAGGTTGCCCAAGCATGCCCAGCTTCGCAGCCCGCCTGCACACCCGCATCCAACGCTTTGGTCCGCTCTGCGTCGGCATCGATCCGTCGTCGAAGCTGCTCGCCGAATGCGGCTTGCCGGACAGTGCCGAGGGTGCGCTGGCCTTTGCGCGGCGGGTGATCGAGGCAAGTCGCGGCGAGGTGGCGGTGATCAAGCCGCAGGCGGCCTATTTCGAGCGCTTCGGCAGCGCCGGTCTGGCGGCGGTGGAGGCTCTGCTGCAACTGGCACGCGAACATGCGATCGAGGTCATCTACGACGCCAAGCGCGGTGACATCGACGCTACCGCGACGGCCTATGGCGAGGCCTTTTTCGGCCCCACTGCGCCGCTGCGCTGCGATGCGCTGACCGTCCATGCCTACCTGGGTTTCGGCGCGCTCGACGGCCTGCTGCAACTGGCGCGGCGGGCTGATGGCGGGGTCTTCGTGGTCGTGCGCTCCTCCAATCCGGAAGGTACGCTGC
>JBGTIE010000591.1:0-16691 GCA_041745855.1 Lysobacterales bacterium
GCGGATGCTTCGTCGGGCAGCAAGGGACGGGAAGCGGGCACCGGCAACTGCCGCGTCGGCGGTCGGGTTACGGACCGGGAGAACCGGAGTGGCGTCGTGGTCCGCGCGGACGGCGCTAGTTGCCATGTGAGGATCGACGCCAGCGCTGCCGAGGAATATTACCTGCAATGGATGCTGCGGCCGGCCGGTCAGGCCGCCGAGGCCGAACGCGGCGAGGCGCTTGAAACGGGCAACTACACGTGCTGGACGGCGAACGGCGTGGCCGGAACGCTTCGGCTCGTGATCCGGAACGAGTCACAGTACGCGGACGGCGACGGCAACGCGGGCAACTACACGTACGACGCGGCCTCGGGTGGAATCCGTTGGACGTCGGGGCCATGGGGCGGTTTCTACGGCACGAAGCTGGGGCTCGACAAGATCGGCATCTCGTCCCGGCCCGGCGCCTTTTCGAATACGACCTGCGACCTGGACTAGGCGCCCCGCCTGGCCTAGATCAGCAAATCTCCCACTCATGGAATTCGCTCCGGCAGGCGCTCCAGCAACAAGTTGCGCAGCGAGGCGATCTCGACCTTCAGACTGGATACCTCGGCGTGCAGGTGGTCCTCCATCGCCTGCTCCCGCGCCTGATCGGTGACTTCGCGCTCGGCGTCGTGCTCGGCCTGCAGTGCGCTGACGATGACGCCGATGAAAAGATTGAGCAAGGTAAAGGTGGCCACCAGGATGAAGGGAATGAAGAAGGTCCAGGCCCACGGAAATTCGGCAATCACCGGTCGGGCGATGCCCATCGACCAGCTCTCCAGGGTCATGATCTGGAACAGCGTGTAGGCGCTGCTGCCCAGATTGCCGAACCAGTCGGGAAAGCGCTCGCCAAACAGATTGGTGCTGATCACTGCAGCCACGTAGAAGATCAGCGACATAACGCCAAATACCGCAGTCAGCCCGGGTACCGCCGAGAGCAGGCCACCGACTACCCGGCGCAGGCTGGGAACTGCGCTGAGCAGGCGAAATACGCGCAGCACACGCAATGCGCGCAGGACGGCCAGCGGACCGGAGGCAGGAATCAACGCGATGGCGACGACCAGGAAATCGAAGACGCTCCAGGCATCGCGGAAAAAGGCCAGACGATGGACGTAGATCCGGGCCAGGATCTCGATCACGAACAATCCGAGTATGACGCTGTCCAGCCCGAGCAGCAGCGCACCCCAGCGGCTCATTACGGTGGGCGAGGTTTCCAGTCCCAGAATGACGGCGTTGAGCAGAATCAGGCCAATGATCAGGCGCTGGACGCGCGGTTGGTCCAGCACTTGCCTTACACGCGAACGCCACCGAGCCTTCCCTGCTCCGTCCTTGTCCTGTTCCATCGAACCACCCGCGCGATCAGCGCTCCGAGTTGCGTTGTAACCCCATCCAGGCCGGATGATTCTTGAATGTGAGGCAGCCCGCGACTACCGTGTCGCTGTCGCCGCTGACTTGCCTTCAGTCGCCCGTGGTCAGCAACTCGCCGATCCTGCGCTTGCTTCCGCGCCGTCTGGACTTTTCCGAAAGCAGCCGTGTCAGCCTGCGCAAGGCTTGATCGAGTGCCTTGGTCACTTGCGCCGAACGGGCCTCAGTGTGCAACTGACCGCCGCTGACCAGTTCGGCGGTGACCAGACAGCGCTGGTCGACTCCGCCCTTGGGACCATTCTCATCCACCAACCGAATGCGCAAGCCGCGCAGACGTTGGGTGAAGCGATCGAGCAGCAGGCGGACCTGGCGCTGCACCAGTGAGTGATGGTCGTGGTCGACTTCCTGCACTTTCGACAACAGCTCTATTTTCATCTGGCACTCTCCGTTGACGCGGCGCTGAAATGGGGTCGCGCGCTCCATTCGCAAGCCCGCTCAGACAGCCGGCTGGCCCGGAAGTTCGCTCGTTCCGATCGATTCGCTAGGCATGTGCTGGCGCAGCCAGTGTTCCATCTCGTCGGCAGGTTGCGGTCGGCTGACCAGATAGCCCTGGAAATAAGTACAGCCGTGCTCCTGCAGGAACTCCAGTTGCTCGACCCGCTCCACTCCCTCAGCCAGTACATCTAGGCGCAGGCTGCGACTGAGCGCGATGATCGCAGCCGCGATCTCGGCTTCGGAGGACTTCACCGACAGGTCCTCGACGAAACTGCGATCGATCTTCAAGGTGTGCACCGGGAAGCGCTTCAGATAGGCGAGCGAGGAATAACCAGTGCCGAAGTCGTCGATCGCCAGTGTCACGCCCAGTGCACGCAACGCGACCAGCGTGTCGACGGCCTGCTCACCGCCTTCCATCAACGAGCTTTCGGTCAGCTCCAACTCCAGCGTGGCGGCGTCCAGGCCGGTTTCCTCCAGCACATCCTGCAATTGCCAGACCACCCCCGGTTGCTGCAATTGTCTGGCCGACAGGTTGACCGCCAGTCGGAGCCCGGTCAGGCCGTCTTCCTGCCACTGCTTCATCTGCCGGCAGGCGGTGCGCAATACCCAGTCACCCAGCGGCAGGATCAGGCCGGTTTCCTCGGTTACCGGGATGAAATGGCTCGGCATGACCATCGCTTCGCCGGGCGGCAACCAGCGCACCAGGGCTTCGACCCCAATCACCGCGCCATCGCTGACTCGCATCAACGGCTGATAATGCAGCGTGAACTCGCCATTCACCAGCGCACGGCGCAACTGGCCGTGCAGGGCCAGTCGCTCATTCGCGCTGCGCGTCAGCTCCGTGGTGTAGAACTGATAGGTGCTGCGGCCATTTGCCTTGGCCTGATACATGGCGGCGTCGGAATTGCGGATGAGTTCGCCGGACTCGCTTCCATCGGACGGGAACAGCGCCACACCGACGCTGGCGCTGGCATAGACTTCATGCCCACCCGGCAACTCGAAGGGCTCGTCGAAGACCTGCAGCAGGTTCTGCGCGACCAATGCGGCTTCGGCCGGAGAATCGATCGACTCGATGACCAGCAGAAACTCGTCGCCGCCCAGACGTGCCAGGGTGTGCTGCTCGCCGAGTTGAGCATCGATGCGCTGGGCGATTGATACCAGCAGGCGATCTCCCAGGGCATGTCCGAGACTGTCGTTGACGGTCTTGAAGCCATCCAGATCGATGAACAGGACGGCCAGACGATCCTGCTCTGGATCGGCTCGCTTGAGCAGATGGTCGAGCCGGGACTGGGCCAGAAGGCGATTGGGCAGATCGGTCAGCGGGTCGTAGTGGGCCAATCGCTGCAGCCGCTCCTCGGTCTGCTTGAGTCGGGAGACGTCGGTGAACAACGCCACATAGTGCTGCGGCTGCCCTGCCTCATCGCGGACCGCATTGACCGTGGTCCATTCCGGATGCACCCCACCGGATTTGTCGCGGATCCACAATTCGCCTTGCCAATGGCCCAGGTCCTGCAGCTGCTCGACGATGCGCTCCTGCAGGCCCGGACCGTGCCGGCCCGAGTCGAGCATCTTGGGCTGTTGGCCAATGACTTCCTCCTCGGAGTAGCCGGTGATTTCGCAGAAGGCCCGGTTGACGCTGCGTATGCTGGGAGTCAGATCGGTCACCATGACCCCATCGCGGGTGGCATCGATGACCGCGGCGGACAGGCGCAGACGGTCCTCGTTGCGCCGACGATCGGTGACATCGAGCACGATGCCGACCATCCCGGTGACCTCGCCCTGTTCGTTGCGAAGGGCGTTGCCGCGCGACTGCATCCAGCGCTCGCCTTTCAGTGGCAGGCAGACGCGGTACTCGATGTCCATCGCCACACCCCTGTCGACCGCCCGGCGGACCGCTTTGTCGACGCCGTCCAGATCATCGGGGTGGATTCTGCTGCGCCATTCCTCGTTGTTGACCGATGACTCCGATGGCTGGTAGTCGAACATCAGAAAATGCTCGCGCGACCAGATGGCTCGGCCGCTGGCCCGGTCCCATTGCCAGGCACCGGCGCGCGCGGCTTCCAGCGTCATGTGCAGACGTTGCTCGCTGAACTCGGCTTTCTCGGCCGCCCTGACCTCCTCCATGAACGCGCCCAGAGCGTAGGCGGCGATGCGCAGGACGCGCTCTTCGGTGCTGCCCCAGAATCGGCAGCTCAGCACCGAATCAAAACCGAGGAAGCCCCACAGCCGGCCCGAAAGCATGATCGGCACAACGAGCAAACTCTGAATCGATTGCGGATCGAGGATTTCTCGCTCGGACGCGGAAAAGTGGGCAACGGCACCGCTGATGATCCGGTCGTTGCCCAACTCGTCCGCCCAACGCGGCAAGATGGCCCGCATCGAAACGTTTTGCAGCCCTTCGTTGTCGATCTGCGGCACCACCCCTGCCCTGCACCACTCGGCGCGTTGTGAGGTCAACACCTCGCCGCTGTCGGGATCATCCCGATTTTCGAACAGGTAGACGCGATCGGCACCCGTGCCCTGCCCCAGTTGCTGCAGCACTTCGTCGATGGTCGGCCCGGGATTCTGCCGTCCCTGCAACAGCCGGGGGATCACCGATGCAGCAAGTTCCAGCGCCAGGGCGGCTTCCTTGCGCTCAGTGACGTCGACGATCAAGCCGTTGAGGATGAGCTCGTCGCCATCCGGGCCGTGCTCGATCCAGGTGTGATCGTCGACCCACAGCCAGCGTCCATCCGCGGCGCGCAGACGGTATTCGTGGCGGTTGGTGGTCATGCCCAGACGCTGCTGCTCCTCGGACTCCTCGTTAATGCGCTTGAGGTCGTCCGGATGGATCAACTCACTGTAGTGCGCACGCGTGGCGATCAGGTCCTCGGCCACATAGCCCCAGCCGGCGACATTGGCGCTGACGTAGCGTATCGGCCATCCCGGGGCCGGATCCCAGCGGAACACCACGGCGGGAGTGCGCTGGAATATGTGCGACAGCGTCACCTCATCGAGCGACGCTGTGACCGGGTCAGCCGGGCTGACTGCCTTCGGCAATCGGGGATCCGATGGCATGCTTGACTCCGAGCCTCCGTGCGCGTTCCGCCTCAGTATAGGGGAGCGACCGTTAAAGGGTCAGCAGAGCAACGGACTGGCTGGTTCCAGTTGCCGTTCAGGCGCGTTGGCCAAACCGTGATTCGGGCGCTACATGTTGCGTCGATACTCGCCGCCGACTGCGTAAAGCGCGTGGCTGATCTGGCCCAGCGAGTGGGTCTTGACCGCTTCCATCAGCGCCTCGAAGACATTGCGCCGCTCGCGCGCAGCCGCCTGAAGGTAGTCCAGACCGGCATTGGCGTGGCGGTTGCGCAGTTGCTGGAAGCTTTGCACATTGCTGATCTGCTGGCCTTTCTCGGTATCGGTCGAGCGGATCAGTTCGATCTCGGTCGCCGTTTCGCCGGCGTGGTCCTTCGGCAGGTACGTATTGACGCCGATCAGTGGCAGGCTGCCGTCGTGCTTCCTGGCCTCGTAGTACATGCTCTCTTCCTGGATCTTGCCGCGCTGGTACATCGTGTCCATCGCGCCAAGCACGCCTCCGCGCTCGCTGATCGCCTCGAACTCCTTGTACACCGCCTCTTCGACCAGATCGGTCAGATAGTCGATCGCAAAGCTCCCCTGCCAGGGGTTTTCGCAAAAGTTCAGGCCCAGTTCGCGGTTGATGATCAGCTGGATCGCGACTGCGCGCCGCACGGATTCCTCGGTCGGCGTCGTGATGGCCTCGTCATAGGCGTTGGTATGCAGGCTGTTGCAGTTGTCGAACAAGGCATACAGTGCCTGCAGCGTGGTGCGGATGTCGTTGAACTGGATCTCCTGGGCATGCAGCGAGCGACCGGAGGTCTGGATGTGGTATTTCAGCATCTGGCTGCGGGCGTCGGCACCATAGCGCTCGCGCATCGCACGGGCCCAGATGCGGCGGGCGACCCGACCGATGACGCTGTATTCCGGATCCATGCCGTTGCTGAAGAAAAACGACAGGTTTGGCGCGAAATCATCGATCGCCATGCCGCGGGCGAGGTAATACTCGACGATGGTGAAGCCGTTGCTGAGTGTGAAGGCGAGCTGGCTGATCGGATTGGCACCGGCCTCGGCGATGTGATAGCCGGAAATTGACACCGAATAGAAATTGCGCACCTGCTGGTCGACAAAGTACTGCTGGATGTCGCCCATCATGCGCAGCGCAAACTCGGTCGAGAAGATGCAGGTGTTCTGGGCCTGATCCTCCTTCAGGATGTCGGCCTGCACGGTGCCACGGACCGACTTCAGCGTTTCCGCCTTGATCCTGGCATAGGTGTCGGCATCGACCAACTGGTCGCCACTGATGCCCAGCAGCGCCAGCCCGAGGCCATCGTTGTGCTCGGGCAGCATGCCGCCGTAGACCGGACGCTGGGTGTCGCCGAACAGGGCGTCGATGCGCTCACGCGCGGCTTCCCAGCGCTTGCCATCGGCGCGCAGATGCTTCTCCACCTGCTGGTCGATCGCGGTGTTCATGAACATTGCCAGGATGATCGGTGCCGGCCCGTTGATGGTCATCGATACCGAGGTGCTGGGCGAACACAGGTCGAAGCCCGAGTAGAGCTTCTTCATGTCGTCCAGCGTGGCGATCGAGACGCCGGAATTGCCGATCTTGCCAAAGATGTCCGGCCGCTCGGCCGGGTCCTCGCCGTACAAGGTGACCGAATCAAACGCGGTCGACAGGCGCGCCGCGGCGGCGTCCTGACTCAGATAATGGAAACGCCGATTGGTCCGCTCGGGCGTGCCTTCGCCGGCGAACATCCGGGTCGGATCCTCGCCGGCGCGGCGATAGGGATAAACCCCGGCGGTGTATGGATAGGCGCCGGGCAGATTTTCCTTGCCCAGAAAGCGCAGCAGCTCGCCCCAACTGCGATGGGTGGGCGCGGCGATCTTCGGAATCGGTTGATGGCTGAGCGACTGGCGGTAGTTGTCGCCCCGGATTGCCTTGCCGCGGACCTCGTAGACGAACTCCGGCTCGCTGATGCCGCGCAGGCGCTCGGGCCAGCGTCGCAGCAGTTCCAGCGCATCGCCGTCGAGCGACTTGACTGCGTCCTGATAGCGTTGGCGCAATGGCAGCAGCAAGGCTTGCGTGTCGTCGTTCTTGCCCGAGCGCAGCAGCGCCTCGTCGGCATACAGGCCCAGCGCGGACGGCAGCGCGGGGTCCTCCAGTTCACGCAACACCTCGTAGTGGTGCTGGGCCCGGCTGGCAATCTCGGATTGACTCTCTACCCGCTGGTTGACCGCCCTGCCCTGCTCGGCGATCTCGGCCAGATAGCGCACGCGAGCGCCAGGGATCAGCACGGTGGCACGCGGTTCCTTCAGGGAGGTGTCGATGCTCGGGGTCCAATCGGCCGCATCCAGATCGAGCTTTTCGCGCAGCAATCGGCACAGTTCGGCGAACATCCAGCTCAGGCCGGGATCGTTGAACTGGCTGGCGATGGTCGGATAGACCGGCACCTGCTCGTCGGTGAGCTGAAACGCGACCCGGTTGCGCTTCCACTGCTTGCGCACATCGCGCAGCGCGTCCTCGGCGCCACGGCGGTCGAACTTGTTCAGAACGACAAGCTCGGCGAAATCGAGCATGTCGATCTTCTCGAGCTGACTGGCGGCGCCGTAGTCGCTGGTCATCACATACATCGGGAAATCGACCAGATCGACGATCGCCGAATCGGACTGGCCGATACCGGCGGTCTCGACGATGACCAGATCGAAACCGAGCGAGCGCAGACAGGCGATCGCATCGTGCAGCACCGCGTTGGTGGCCTGGTGCTGACGGCGGGTCGCCATCGAGCGCATGTAGACACGCTCAGAGCGCAGTGCATTCATCCGGATCCGATCCCCGAGCAGCGCCCCGCCGGTGCGGCGGCGGGTCGGGTCGACCGCCAGCACGGCAACGCGCTTGTCCGGAAAGGCCTGCAGGAAGCGATTCAACAACTCGTCGGTGACGCTGGACTTGCCGGCGCCACCGGTGCCGGTGATGCCGATCACCGGCACCCGCCCACCGGCCAGGCGCCAGGTCTTGCGCCGCCGCTCCAACTCACTGTCGGACAGGCTGCCGTCTTCCAGCGCGCTGAGCACCCGCCCGACCACCAGCGGGTCGAAACCACCGCTGTCGCTCGGCAGAGATACCGGCAAACGATGCTGCTCGGTGCGATGGACCAGATCCTCGATCATCGCCTTCAGGCCCATCTTCATGCCGTCATTCGGGTGATAGATGCGCTCCACCCCATAGGCCTGCAGCTCGGCGATCTCTTCCGGCGTGATCGTGCCCCCTCCCCCACCGAAGACCCGGATGTGACCCGCGCCACGCTCGGCCAGCATGTCCACCATGTAGCGGAAATACTCCATGTGGCCGCCCTGGTAGGAGCTCACCGCAATGCCATCGGCGTCTTCCTGGATCGCCGCATCGACCACATCGCGCACGCTGCGGTTGTGGCCCAGATGCACAACCTCGACCCCCTGTGCCTGGATCAGCCGACGCATGATGTTGATCGCCGCATCGTGGCCGTCGAACAGACTGGCGGCGGTGACGAAGCGCAACGGGCTACGGTCGGGCTGTGCGCCGGCCAGCGGCAGTGAAGCGGCGGGGCTGCTCATCGTGTCCCTCCCGAGGATCGAGGATGCAAAGGAGAGGGATTGTAGTACGCATTGCTGCAGGGGCAGTTCCAAGGGCAGTTCCAGTGGCCAGTTCCAGTTCCAGTGAAGAGCGGGCGCGATTCAAGTGATGCAGCGATGCGCAGCCGGAGTCGGGGTCGGGGTCGGAATCGGAATCGGAATCGAGAGTGAGCAACGACTAGCCGCGCTGAGCAGGATCAACAACGTCGTCGGGCGAACCGTCGGACTCGGCTGGATCGTGGCGCTACTGACAATGCAGGGCGGCGAGGCACATGGTTCCCGACCAAGCAGGCGGGTACGCCGGGCAAGCAACGATTCCGATACCGATTCCGACCCCGACCCCGAGACAAGCCCCCTGCGGTAGAGAATTCGGCGTTGACTAGAACCCGTTCCACGGATGGCACCTGATCGGGCACTTGCGTGGCGTGGCGCCTGATTGCATCTTGCCAGTTCATCGACCGAACGAGGGATTGCAATGTATGCGCAAGTTCTGTCCATGCTCCTCGGGCTCTGGTCCGCGGATGCGCCCGGCCCTTTGTGGGAGTGCCAGGATCCGGCGCTCGCCAACGCCGATGCCGCTGAGTTGCTGCAGGCCTTCGAGGCGGCCGGCGCGCGGGAGTGTCAGCTGCGGTCGCTGTCCTGGGGCGAAACCGTGGCCTGCGACGATGCCGGTGCGGTACAGGCTTTCGGATGGCGCCTGCGCGAATTGAGGGCCGAGGTCAGCTCCAATGGTACCCGCCGCCTTAGCGCAATTACTTCGACCAGCGCCGAACGGGTAGAGCCACGAATGAAGGCGCCGGCCGATGGACTGCAGTTGAGCCTGGAGACGCGTGAGGATGGCGCCAGCAGCCTGCAGTGCGTGGCTCAGGTCTACCGGGACGGTGCCGACGCGCGCCATGGTTCAGTCCAGGGCAGCTTGCCCGCGCTCCCCGCTGGAGCCTATGCATGGGAAGTGTGCGCTCGGCGAGCCAGTGAGCCGCCGCGATGCCTGCGCACGCCCGAAACGAACTACCGGCTCGGCGCATTGCCGCCAGCGGACTATCTGGTCGAGGCTACGCCGCTTGGCGCGGAGGATGCTCGGCTGCGCGCCGTACTGACCCGTCTGGCCACCGGCGCGAGTGCCGATCGCGGCGCCGAGTATCTGCTTGACCGCATCAGCGTACGTGCCGGCGCCGTCAGCAACGTGCCTGCATTGACGCTGATGCGGCTGCCGAATTAGCTCAGATCGCGCGTCTGCATGACTGCTGCGATGCAATCGTTGAGCAGGCCGGCATACCGCTGCACGCCCTTTGCTGATTCGATCAGATCCTGCCGGACCTCGAACAACAGATGCGGCAGGCCGCGCTCCAGCGCATGCCTCTCCAGGGTGTGGCCGAGCAGATCAGCGCCCGAATAGGGTTCGTTGTCCCCCACCTTCAGACCGGTGGCGGTCAGCCAGCCGAGCGCGGCGGCGGCGCGCACATCCGGCGGTCGCCACAGCACTCCCACTTGCCACGGCCGCTGCTGACCGCCGAAGACCGGCGTGAAGCTGTGGATGGAGATAATCAAGGTGCGCAATCCGCGCTCCAGACAGTGCTGCAGATGACGATCGATCTCGGCGTGATAGGGCTGGTGGTAGCGCTGCCAGCGGGCCTCGCACTCTGCTTCGCCGAGATTCTGGTTGCCGGGCACGACAACGCCATCACTCATCGGCAGGATCAGGGTTGGATCCTCCCAGCCGCGATTGCAGTCGATCAGGATGCGCGACCAACCAGCACAGATGACCGGCGCGTCCAGCGCCCGACCCAGCGCCAGGGCCAGGTCACCGGCACCGATGTCCCAGCAGATATGCGTGCTGCGGCTGGCGGCGCTCAGCCCCAACTCGGCGTACTGCTCCGGTATGCGCTTGCTGGCGTGGTCACAGACGATCAGCAACTCGTGCCGTGCGCCCGGCTGCCAGGTATAGGTGTCGGTGGTTTCGTTGATGGTGGCGGAATGCATGGGTCAATAATGCCGCATCGCGCGCGCACCGGGGTGCCAGCAAGCGCTCCCCCTGACGTCGGATCGCCATCGACACCGTTTCGTTGCAGAGCACAACCTGGCGACGACCGCGCGGGCGCGTTGCCAACACCTGTAAGTTCGTCCAGTAGCAGTTTTTGATCCACCCGTCCGCTACCTTCCAAACCGACCAACCTGGCAGGAGTGGACGCAATGAGAATCCTCAAGCCAACCATCCAGAACCGCCGCAGCTGGCTGCAACGAATGCTCCAGGGCGCAGGCACACTGGCCATCGCCCCGCTCGCCAGCACGCTCGCAAACACCCCAGCAGCTGCCACGCCAATCCGACCCAAGCCCATGCGCCTGCAAGTCCTGCCCCTGGCCGGCTTCCAGTACCACGCCGGCCCCCGGCTATGGTCCCAACTCGCCGAAGGCCAGGCCCTCAGCCTCCAGCGCGAACCCGCCAACCGTCACGACGAACTCGCCGTGGCCGTGCACTGGCAAGACCATCCCATCGGCTACCTCCCCCGCCGCCACAACGGCGCCATCGCCCAACTACTCGACGACGGCCAACAGCTGGACGCCAATATCTGCGCCCTGCACGAGAGCGCCGACCCGTGGGAGCGCGTCGAACTCGAAGTCTGGTGGGCGCCGGAGCCGGCAAGATTGTGAACAAAGCCCGTCAATGTGAGAGATTCGGGGCTGTGGCGACAGTTACAGGGAACATCCATGTGGCTCGCATCGCATATCGCCATCCGTTGATCACCATGGACGACCGGAATCCAGCATGAGCGCCGAGCAATGGAAAGCAGCAGCAGGTCTGCCAGCGGACACAACTGTCAAACCGCATCCGTGGCAACTGGATCTTGCACGTGAACCGGTATGCCGTGACCGCCTGATTCGGATTCCCACCGGATTCGGCAAGACCCTCGGCGTTCTGATTGCCTGGCTACGGCATCGCGTGGAGCGAAACGACGACCACTGGCCTCGGCGACTCGTCTGGTGCCTGCCAATGCGAGTTCTTGTTGAACAGACTGAATCGACAGTTCGCCAGGTCATTGCCGCGCAGGGTCGGTTGTGGGATGGAGTGGAGCCGCACGTCGGTAAAGTGGGCGTCCACCTCCTGATGGGTGGCGCTGCACAGGATGACTGGCATTTGTACCCCGAACATCCAGCGGTACTCATCGGCACCCAGGACATGCTGCTGTCGCGCGCTCTGAACCGCGGCTACGCATCGCCTCGCGCGCGCTGGCCGATGGAGTTCGGCCTCCTCAATCAGGACTGCCTGTGGGTGATGGACGAGGTTCAACTGATGGATGTGGGTCTGGCCACGTCGGGTCAGTTGCAAGCTTTTCGCAATCAGGACGAGCAGTCCGGCAAGTCACTCCGTCCCAACCGCACATGGTGGATGAGTGCGACATTGCAGCCCAAGTGGCTGGCGCTAAGCCCGGAGACTCGCGACCTTGCGGCAAGTTTGACCAGCAACCAGCTTCGAATTCCGTCAGAACAGCGGACGGGCTTGCTTTGGCAAGGCGTCAACAAACCGTGCCAACTTATTCGGCTGGCAGATGCCAGCGCGCTGGCGCAGCGCGTCGCGCAACGCCATATTGATTGCAGCCTCGGTGCCAATGGACCGACCCTGGTCGTGGTCAATACAGTCAAAACCGCGCTGGAGATCCATGCCCAGCTCGGCCGGCATCCAGATCTGTCAGGAGTCGATCTCCGCCTTGTGCACAGCCGCTTTCGGCCGGCCGAACGCGCGGTATGGCGGGAGCAGTTCCTGAACCGCGCCGCCTGCGCTCCCGGCACCAATCGGATCATCGTCGCCACTCAAGTCATCGAGGCCGGGGTGGACATCTCGGCGGGGCTCATGATCACCGAATTGGCGCCTTGGACCAGCCTGGTTCAACGTTTCGGACGCGCGGCGCGCTGGGGCGGCTCGGCCGGGATTGAAGTGATCGACTTCCAGCACAGCTCCGACAAGGCCGCCCTGCCCTACGCGTTGGCCGAGCTTGACGCGGCACGTTCCGCTCTGACCTTGCTTGAGGTCGTCGCGCCGGTGCAACTGGAGGCCTTCGAGGAGGCTCATCCCGAACGGCTGGCGCAACTTTACCCCTACGCACCACGCCATCTGCTGCTGCGCCACGAACTCGACGAACTGTTCGACACCACGCCCGATCTGAGTGGCGCCGACGTGGACATTTCGCGTTTCATCCGTTCCGGAGAGGAACGCGATCTGAATGTGTTCTGGTCTGACATCGCCTTCGGTGCCGAACCCGATCCACGCTTGCGGGCCTCAAGAGACGCCCTATGCAATGTCCCCTTCCTGGCCGCTCGGGAATGGCTCTGCGGCAAGGAAACCGCAAGCAGCAAAGCACCGCGGCTGAAGCCGGAAAAGCGCGCCTGGATCTGGGACTATCTCGATGGCAAGTGGCGGATTGCCGAGCGCAAGGATCTCTATCCAGGCCAGACTGTCCTGGTTGCAGCCCAGTGTGGTGGCTACCAGCCAGCCTTCGGTTGGGCGCCGGATAGCCGAACACCGGTTGAGCCGGTCGGGCCACAGCAGGTCGATCCAGAGGATCTGGCAGACGCGAGTGAGGACGACGAATCACTAAGCGCCGCGGGACGCTGGCAGACCATTGCCGTCCACGGTGCTCAGGTTGGTCAAGAAACCTCCTTGATGGCATCCCGGCTCGGTCCGGATCTGTCCCGACTACTGGAACTTGCCGGTCGATGGCACGATGCCGGCAAGGCGCTGGCACCCTTCCAGAACTCCATCGTCAGCCCTGATCGCCCGCAACGCCAAGACCTCGCAAAAGCACCTGACCGGGCTTGGCTCCGCCCGGCAAATCGTCTGTATCCCGATCCACCGAACCGTCAACGGCGTGGCTTCCGGCATGAGTTGGCCAGCACGCTCGCCCTGTTCGCCGTGTTGATCCGGCATCAACCTGATCACCCCGCGCTGCTCGGTCCTTGGCGGGGCTTTCTGGACCTAGTGGGAATGCCACCGAGTGACGCTCCAAAGTCTGCTACAGCGCCCAACGCTATAGAGCGAGAGATACTCGACCTCAGCGCCGAACAGTTCGATCTGCTCGCATACCTGGTCTGCAGTCATCACGGCAAGGTACGTCTGGCTTGGCACGCGTCTCCAGCCGACCAGCAAGCCGCCGACAGCGTGCTGCGCCTTCGTGGCGTCCGCGACGGCGAAACTTTACCCACCACACCATTGGCGACCGTCGACGGCGGCTTTGCAGATCTGCCGCAGAGCGAACTACACCTCGATGCGGCCAGCGCGGGACTGAATGCCCGCACCGGCCGCGGCTGGACCGAGCGCGTCCTCGGCCTTCTGAATCGTCACGGTCCCTTCACGCTGGCGTACCTTGAGGCCTTGCTGCGCGCAGCCGACCAGAGGGCCTCACGGAATCCCGTTGCCGATCACTTGCTTGAAGAGGAGAATGCGAACCATGGATTGGAAAGTCGCAATAGAGAACTGGCGCAAACTACCGGCGGACGAGAAGGCTCGCCGCCGATGGCAGCGCATTCCCCTCAACGTGGCCCAGAGCATGGCATTCGAGGGGGAGCCAGTGAGCTTGGCGATGCTGGAGGCGGAACATGCCCGCCATCCCATGCCACCCGCTACCTTGAAACCAGCAAAGGTCGACTGAGCTACTCTGATCTCGCCCCGCTCCTGGCGACCGAAGTCGCGCTTGTTGAGCGCGCCATCGAGTTGGGTGCGTACGACGATCGACCCCTGGACGAGTTTCTATTGCTCGACCTACACAGCCACTTCTGCAGGCCTCTGGTTCCGAACTGGGTTGGCTGGCGGAAAGTCGACGTGGTCATCGGCCATCACGAAGCACCACCCTTTTTTCGCGTACCTGAGCTTATGCGCTCCTACGCGCTGGATCTTGCCGAGCGTGATCGCCATCTGAGTGATTCCGGCGATGCGCTGATCGAGTTCCTCGCTTTTGCCGAGGGCCGACTTCTGAGCATCCATCCCTTCACGGATTTCAATGGTCGTGCGACGCGTCTGTTCTTGCGCATGATCCTGCGTCGCAAGGAACTGCCGGCAATAGATCTTGTGCCCTCCTCATCAGAAGTCCAGAACTACCTGTCCGCGCTGGACGCAGCCGACCATTCCAACTGGAAGCCGCTCGGCGACATCTGGCGAGTGCGCCTTGCACAGGAGACCACGCCATGATCCTGCATCGACTCGACGGCTGCGCGCCCACCCCGCTGGCGCGCTACCTCAAGGCGCTCGGGATTCTGCGCATCGTATCCGAGCAACTCGACCCTGAAGCGCGTGGCTGGTGGGAGGGAGAGCGGTTTCTCTTGGCAAGCAATGCGGACCTCGACGAAGTTCTCCAATTCTTCCTCAATGACTACGCGCCCTCTGCGATCCTTGCGCCCTGGAACAAGGGCTCTGGCTTCTTCTACGCCAACGATCCGGGCATCGGGCCCATCGAGCGCTCGACTTCGATCCGCTTCAGATTGCTTCGGGAAGGCATTCGCACGGCACGTGCACAGCTCGACGCAATGGCGGAAGCGGACCGAGGGATTCGAGCCATCAAGGACGAGGCGAAGGACAAAGCGCTGACCAAGGCGCAACGCGACACATTAAAGGCCTCCGACGAATACAAGCGTCGACTCGCCGAAAGCGAGCGCGCCTTCAAGCGCATGAAGGCCGACGTCATGCCTGACCTGCGGCGCGATTGGCGTGGCTCCCAACGCGAATGGATGGACGCCGCACTGGTGCTCGACGAACTGGGCGCAGCGAAATTTCCAGCGCTGCTCGGCACCGGCGGCAACGATGGTCGCCTGGACTTCACCAACAACTATCTGCAGCGGCTGGGCGAGCTGTTTGACCTTGACGACCCGGACGCATCTCCTCGGCGCAATGCGGCGTCCGGGCTTCGCGAAGCGCTGATCGGCGATGTCGCCCGCTCGACTGCATCAGGATTGGCAATCGGACAATTCGCTCCGGGCGGCGCTGGCGGCGCCAACTCGAGCACGGGCCCAGACGCCGAAAGCCAACTCAATCCTTGGGACTTCGTCCTGATGCTTGAAGGCGCGCTGATGTTCACCGCCGCCAGCACCAAACGCCTGCAGGCACACGTCAGCTCCCGAGCGGCGGCGCCGTTCGCAGTGTCGGGGCAGGCGGCAGGATACGCCAGCGCAGCATCAAGCGACGAGAGCGCCCGCGGCGAGCAATGGATGCCGCTGTGGTCCCAACCGATGAGCTACGCCGAACTGCACAGACTGCTGGCTGAAGGCCGCGCCCAGCTTGACGCCCGATCGGCAGCCGAGCCGCTGGATCTTGCCCGCGCAATCGCCCGGCTCGGCGTCGCCCGCGGCATTCACGCCTTCCAGCGCTATGGCTACATCGAGCGCAATGGGCAATCCAATCTTGCCGTTCCACTCGCCCGCTTCGTCGTTCCTGACAAGTCATCACCTGCGATGTCCTGCCTGGACGATCTGGATGCCTGGCTTCCAAGGCTGCGCCGCGCCGCCCGCGACAAGGATGCTCCGGCTCGTTTGGCCCAGACCGAGCGCCGCCTAAACGATGCCCTGTTTGCGCTGATTCAGCACCCAGCCGAGCCCGGCCGCTGGCAGTCCGTGCTGCTGCGAATGGCCGACATCGAAGCTTTGCAGGTACTCGGATCCGGGACCAAGGCCGGACCCATCCCGCGACTGCGCTGCGAATGGGCGCAAGCCGCCGACGACGGCAGCCCGGAGCTGCGTCTGGCCCGCAGCCTGGCGTTGCAGTGTGCGCACGCGAATGCGCCTCATCGAGACGGCGTACGTCGCCACTGGTTGACGTTGGAAAAAGGCCGCTTCAAAGGCGCCCGCACCGACCGCGTACTGCAGGGCCGCAGCGGCATCGATGACGCCATCGCATTGGTTTCCCGGCGACTCATCGAAGCTGGCCAACAAGGCGCTCGCCGCCTGCCGCTTGAGGCCGGCTTCGGGATATCGGCCTCGCGCCACGATCTGGCGCGCCTACTGGCCGGCGAAGTCGATCTGGACCGCACCCTGGCATTGGCACGAACGCTGATGGCGCTGGATGCGCGAAGCTGCGCACATCATCCGCCTCGGCTGCAGCACGCCACCCGGTTCGACTGGCCCGACGAGGCCTGGCTTGCCATTCGACTGGCGCTGCTGCCCTGGTC
>JBGTIE010000592.1:0-9746 GCA_041745855.1 Lysobacterales bacterium
GCGCGATCCTGCGCGATGCGCCGCCGCCGCTTGCCCGTCACTGCCGCGAGTGCCCGCCAGCGCTGCGGCGGCTGGTTGATGACTGCCTGAGAAAAGATCCTTCGCAGCGACCGACCTCGGCCGCGGCTGTGCTGGTCCGGCTCGAATACATTGCTGTCGACTGGCAGCGCCGTCACACGCTCGCCGCGCGGGTGCGTCGCCCGGCGGTCGCCGTGCCGCTGGTGGTGGCCCTCATCGTCCTGGTCGCCGTGCTTGGCTACCAGCACCACACGCGCACCCAGCAGTCCGCCGACTTTGCGGCTGGGCTGGACGAGATCGAGCAGCTTGCCCGCGAAGAGCGGCTGGTCGCCGCGTGGCAGCGCATGCGCGATCTGGCTAACCGGTATCCCGATCAGCCAGCACTCGATCAATGGTGGCTGGACCTGGGCTTTCCGATGTCGGTGAAGACCGAGCCGCCCGGTGCACGCCTCCGGCTGAAGGCCTACACCGAGCCCGCGGCCGACTGGATCGATGTCGGCAGCTCGAACCTCGTAGACGTGCGACTGCCGCGTGCGCACCTGCGCTGGTTGATCGAGCTTGACGGCCATCTGCCCTTGGAGATTTCAAGCTCGATTCCCCTGCCGCCTTTGCAACTGGTACCGCTGGCCGACGCTCCGGCGGGGATGGTGCGCGTCGCCGCTGGCAACGTGGCTGACACCGGATTGCCAGCGCAGAGCATCGATGCGTTCTGGCTCGACCGCACCGAAGTGACCAATGCAGAGTTCCAGAACTTTGTGGACGCTGGCGGCTACCATTCGCCCGAATTGTGGCCGAACATCGAGCGCGACGGCCAGGTGCTGGAATTCGACCAGGCGATGACATTGTTTCGTGACAGCACGGGACGGCCGGGACCGGCCGGTTGGGAACTCGGCCGCTACCTCGATGGCAATGGCGCATTACCGGTCAGCGGAGTCAGCGCCTTCGAGGCCGAGGCCTACGCGCGCTTCGTCGGCAAGGTTCTGCCGAGCGCCTGGCATTGGCACCGTGCAGCAGCCCGTGACATCCACTCGGACGTGCTGGTGTTCGGCAACTTCGACAGTGCTGGACCGGCACCTGTAGGCAGCCGCGCCGCGCTCAGCCCGTTTGGCAACGAGGATCTGGCGGGTAATGTCGCCGAATGGACTGCGACGCGCGCTGGTGCTGTGCACCGGATGGTGCTCGGCGGAGACTGGCGCTCGCCGGCCTATATGTTCAACGACAACTACGCAGAGGATCCCTTCCTGCGTGCGGCCAATATTGGTTTCCGCTGTGCGCTGTATGACGACGCGCCCGATCCGGCGCTGCTGCACGCGCCGCAGCCGGCGCCACCGACGTTCGGCGAAGCAGTCGATGACGAAGTATTCGCGGTGCTCGCGCGCTTTTATGCCTACGAAACGGCGCGGGAGCCGGCCGAACTGGAGATCGCGATCGAGGAACCACACTGGCGCTTGCAGGTGTGGCGGGTGCCGGCGAGTTACTCAGGTGAACGATTCCAGGTTCGGGTCTATCTGCCGCGGCAAGGTACGCCGCCCTACCAGACCATCGTCTACGCGCCGCCGGGCAGCGCTCTGGCGATGACGGACATCAAACTGGAGGGCACGCGCGATTTCGGCTATCTGGTTCGCGCCGGGCGTGCAGTGATCTTTCCGGAATACTTCGGCACCTATGGCCGGCGTCTGCCGCCTGACGCCGATCCGTCACAGAGGCGCAATATTCGGCCCAACTGGAGCAAGGATCTTGGCCGGGCACTCGATGCACTGACCGATCACGCCGAGCTCGACCAGCAACGGATCGGCCTGCTCGGGGTCAGCCTCGGCGCCAATGCCGCGACCACCATGCTGGCCGTCGAGCCGCGAATCAGCAGTGCCGTGCTGGTGGCCACCGGGCTGCATTCGTTGGCGCGGCCGGCGGAACTCGATCCGATCAATTTCCTGCCGCGAACGCGCCAACCGGTGTTGCTGGTGGGCGGCCGTGACGACTTCGTCAACCCGGTTGCGACGAGCCAGCAACCGCTGTACGAGCGGCTCGGTGCCCCGGCTGAACAGAAGGCGCACTACGTGTTCGAAGGCGGCCACGTGCCGGCGCGGCAGCAGGAAGTGGTCGGCGTGGTGCTTGACTGGTTCGACCGCCATCTGGGCCCGGTGCCAGTGCCGCCGCGTTGAGCAGGCAAGCGCCTATCAAGGCTTCTCGACCCTGCACTCGCTCAGGGTCCTGGCGCGCTTGATGAAGTTGGCATCGAAGGTCTTCATCGCTTCATGGTCCTGGCTATGCGCCAGATGCAGTGCGTCGGCGAAGTCCAGGCCGTCTTCGTGCCAGGCGATAGCCCGGGCCACCCGTTGACCGTCGGCCACATTGACGTTTGCCAGCCCGAGCAGGCTCCGGTACGCATCGCACACATCCGCGGGAGTGAGTTCATAGGCCGCGCGCAACACCCATTCGGTCTCCAGCAGGACCGTGTCTGGAATGAAGATGGGTGTGCTGGCAAAAAGCCTTTCGCTGGCCTTGTACTGGGCGGCGTCGTCGCCGGTCAGCAGGCGCACCAACACGTTGGTGTCAACCGCGATCACGCCACTGCCTCCGGATCTCCGCATCGAGCGCAGCCTGGATATCGGCATCACTACGCTTCGGCACCCTGTCCTTGAACATGCCTGCCACATCGGCGAGCACAGTGGCCATGAAGGGCGTTTTGGGTTTCAGCAGGATGCCGTCGCCGGTATCGATCACCACCAGATCCAGCCCAGCCTCCCAACCGTGGGTGTTGCGGATCGCTTTGGGGATGATGACCTGACCCTTGCTCGACAGTCTCGTCGTTTCCATGGCGCTGCCAATAGTAAGACAAAGGTAAGATACGTGGGTGGTGCACTCGGGTCAAGACGGGAACCTGATCAATTCACACCGGGCCGCGAAAGCGGTCCTCTGAACCTGCCGACGGGGCAATTGAGTGAGCCGGCGCGGGAGAAGGAGAAACAGGCGCTGAGTTCAACTCCCCAGTATTTCAACCTTTTCTCCCAGCACATCTTCGACGTAGAGCAGCTGGATGGTGACGGCGCCGATCACAGCCAGCGGCGTTGCCAGAATGACGCCGGGGATACCGGCGACAGCCCCGCCAGCGAGTTGGATGATGACGGTGTAGGCCGGCGCGAGGTGAACAGCCTTTTTGGCGGCCAAGGGAGCAATGAAGCTGCTTTCGACAGTCTCGACCACGAAATAGAGGATGGCAACGTAGAGTACGATGATCGGGCCCTCCAGCAAGGCGACCAGCAAGGCCGGAATTGCGCCCAGGATCGGGCCGATGTATGGGATGAATGTCGCCAAGCCGGCAATCAGGCCCAGGGTGAAGGCCATTGGCACGCCCAGCAGTTTCAGTCCGATCCCGGCGATCAAACCCACGAACACCATCGATGCCAGGCGCCCCAGCAACCAGAAGCGCAGACTCCTGGTTTGAGCCTGCATCACGTCCTCGGCGCGTTTGCGCTGGGCGCGAGGAAGCAGGATCAACAGATTCTGGACATAGACCCCAGGGGACAGGGTGAAGTAAATGGCAATCAATACAATCAGGGAAAAGCTGACGATGGCGCCCGCCGCACTGGAGAAAACACCCAGCAGCCGGTTCGGCAAATTGAAGCCATTTGCGCCATTTTACCACCGTTGAGAGGAGCACTATCGACGACTTTCTCGACCCAGGCTGTCCCTTCAATTTTTTCCCTGAGTTGCTCGAAGGCGCGCGGAAGCTGGTCGGTGAACTTCGGGATCTGCTCGGAGAGCTGGGGCCAGATCACCGCGGCGGCCCCGGTTATCAGCACCGCTATCAGGAAGTAGGTGGCGACCAGCGACCAGGCATCCGACAAGGGCGTGCGGTTCTGGATGATGCAACGTACGCCGGTAATCGCGACAGCCAGCAGTACTGCCGCAAAGATCACCAGCAGCGCTTCGATCAGCTTGCCAAGAAAATAGACCGTCAAGCCGGCCAGCACCACCAGGCCGATGGTCACAAGAACGCGGGAGACGAAGCTCGATGGGATCTCACGCACTATCACGCATCACCTCCAGAGCCACCTGGCGCCGAGATCGGGCTTTTGCCAATGGTGATCGTCTCCGCTTGACTGATCTCACCATCGGAAAGCGAATGGCACCCAGCGGGGCCGACCGTAGAGCAGTGGCACCGGTCCGGCCGTAAAGCAGCGGCACCGGTGACGATTGAAGATGATGGACCAGGGCCCATTGTTCCTACCGTGCGATGGCGGACATTGGCCGGATGGAATGCCATCAACGTGGCGGTCTGATGTCAGAGGTCCGCTACGCAAGTCGCCTCGGTGAATGCGACGCGCAGTTCGTCCCGGCTGATCTCAGCGCCGAAGTAGATGTGGAGGCCTTGAGTGCAGATCGGCCCTGTCGAGCGGCTGCCTACCGGAGAGCGTTCGCGGATGCGCGGGGCGACGAAATGACTACGGAGATTCGCGCATGCCTGCAACAGCGGAGGGCGTTGCGCTCCGTCGTTCCAGGCATGGTACAGGCGCGTACCGGCAAGTTTTCAGGGCTGCGCCGGCCGGCACGGCCGCCGACCAGGGGCAAATGTCCCTGACACCTTTTTTGCGACGCCTTTTCGCGCTCCCTAATCGCCCTAAGGCTGAAAGGGCAGTGAGCTGTGGTGAGTGACGATGCGCGCACGGCCCTCGTCATCCTTGCGGTACTGCCAGGTCTTGTCGACCGTTGTCACTGCGCCTTCGCTGTTGGTCAGGTGGACCTTGCCCATGACGGTGGCGGTCTGGCCATCGATAAATATCGCCGCATTTTCGTTGCGATAGCTGACCCAGCCCTTCAGGGCGAAGCCGGTGTCGTCGGGGTAGGCCGGATCACCGCCGACGAAGTAGGCCAACGCGCCTTCTCTCGTCAAGCGAAAGGTCTGCGCGCCCTGGGCCATGGTTGGCTTGAACAGCACGGCGCCCAATTTGTAGCCGTAGGCAGTATCGAGCGCATTGCCGGCAACCTCGCGCGCGGCCTCCAGCCCCCGCTCGCTGTGGGCGCGCGAAATTGCGACCAGAGCGTCGCCCCAAGCGGCCTGCGCCTGCAGCACGTCGGACACGGTCATGTTGTTGTTGAACACTGGCACGTTCTCCGCGCTGGCGGTAGCGTCACCAACTACCACCTGCTCCTTGATCAGAGCCGGTGACTGCTCGCGTGCCGTGCTGGTGGTTGCGACCGCGGCGAGCAGGAAAAGACCCAGGCTGGTGGCAAGGCTGAAGCTGGTCATTGTCGGCTCCTGAAGGTAGTGGATGAGACCTGAAGACAATCGATGCGGGTCAAGTAAACCACAAACTGTGCGACAACCTCGATGAGATCAACGCCGGGGCGTTCGTAGTTGTGTGTTGAACCCCGGCAACAAACCCTCGCACTTGTATGGCGCATTGACAGCAAGCATAATCGGTAAGGATATTGCGCTTACGCATTTGTTGGAAAGAAGCACATGGCTGTCACGCTTACCGAAAAGGGGCAAATTACGATCCCACTGGCGATCCGCCGGCGACTCGGCCTGAAGCCAGGCATGCGACTGGTATTCGACGAGACCGTGCCGTACTTGAAGGCGATTCGCGAGGTCGACATCGAGCAGATGCGCAGCGCCCTGGGGTGCCTGGCGACCGACGGCACGCCCGATGCGAAGCAATTGAGCAGCAAGGAAATGATTGATCTGCTGCGTGGCCCGACCGACGCATGATCACCGCGGTCGACACCTCGGCAATCCTGGCGATCTTCAAGCGTGAAGCCAGTGCGGAAGGATGGCTGCTTCGCCTGGCCGCGGCGGCTCGCAACGGGCCGCTGGTCATTTCGGAAGTGGTCTATGCCGAGCTGGCTGCTTTCTTTGTCCGCTTGGAAGACCTCGAACATCAACTGGACAATCTCGGCATCGAGCTGCTGCCATCATCCAGGGCGACGTTGTTCAGAGCCGGGCAGATTTTCTCAGCCTATCGGCAAGCGGGAGGGGCGCGCATCACAATGGTGCCGGACTTCCTGATCGGCGCGCATGGCTTGCTCCAGGCGGATCAACTGGCGAGCGTCGATCGAGGCTATTTGCGAAAACATTTCAATGGCTTGCAGGTTCTTTGTGCTGACGGCTGATGTTCCACCTGCAAGATCAGCCACGCTGCGACCAGATACGCACCATAGACATACGCAGCACACCATAGACATACGCAGCAGGTCTACAGCACTCGAAAAAGCTCGCAGCCTTCTGCGCGCCGGTCGAAGGTACAGGTTGACTCTGCCTTCGCTGCCTTTCCGCATAGTCCAATGACGTAATCGGCGAAATCGGCCCGGCCGCGCTCGAGTTCATTGAGTGCTTTCCACGCCAGTTCCGGGTGTTCGGTGCGCAATTCTTCCACGGCAAGGATCTTGCGAATCACGCCGACAATTTCGGGACGAGCGTAGCCGTAGCCACGCTGCAGCACCCAGATCAGTTCGCACAGCACAATCAGAGTGACGATCCCTGGTGCATCGGCGGTGCATTCGGACTCAATCAGTGCTGTGGCGACTGCTGCCTGACGCTCGTCATCGCGCACGATGTACCGCACTAGCACATTGGTATCCAGTGCAATCACAAGGGGTCGCGAGCCGCGCCGCCGGCGATAGCCGCGTCCATTTGCTCGATGGTGAGCTTCCGCACAGGCGGGCCCAGCGCGCCCTTCAGATCGCGCACCGATCCGCCCAGCTTGATCACCTCCAATTGGTCATCGCCCCGAATAATGAACTCAAGTTGTGTCCCGGCAGTGATTCCGAGGCGCCTGCGTATCTCGACGGGCAAGGTGACCTGGCCCTTGGACGACACAGTAACTGTCATACTTCCTCCAAATTAGTCTTACTTCATCGCCTTACATTCTGACCCTTGCCACATTCATCGTCAATCGCCCCTCGGAAGCGCAGAGCTCCCGTTTGGAAGTAGCGCGGTTCCGGCGCGCGTACAGCGACGATCTTCGAGCCAGTCGCCATCTCGCCGGCGGCCGCGTCGCCCAACGGAGCGGTAGCCCCGAGTCCTTTGCTTTCCGCTGTTGGCGCGTCTCGTTTCGCAGGTGATCACCCAAATCGGATGAATCCAGTAGTCGCTTCCACGCCGCGGCGCAAGAGATGAGTTCAGTTGCCAACCATGTCGAGAAAACTCTGCACCAGCCCCGCCTGATCGGTTGGCGCTCTGGCCAGCGAATCGCGCGCTCGCTTCTCCCAGCCGGCGCCTCGTGCAACCAGGTCTGTCCAAGCGTCGGCGAGCAGATCGGGTGCGCGGGCCAGGTGCCATTCGATCAACGCCAGTGCCTGCAGCTGGTCCTTGCGGTATTTCGGATGTCGGCCACCGCGTTCGTGGGCGACCAGTAGTTTATGCAGGCCATAGCGGGCCGGATCGGGGAGGTTCACCAGGCAACCATCGGCGCGATCGATCAGCACCGCCTGGCCGGGGGCTTCGAGAAGGTAGTCCATGAATTTCAGCGGGATTAGCGCCACGCCGAGTTCGGGTGCGGCGATATCCGCGCTGTCCCGGCGTTAGTTGGTCGTTTGCGCCGAAGATCGGATATCGCCGACCATCCTACTCGTACTCCTACTCCTACTCGTACTCCTACTCGTACTCGTACTCGTACTCGTACTCGTACTCGAAAACAGCGTGTGGCCTCGAGTACGAGTACGAGTACCGCGATGCTGAGTACGAGTACGACCGCACAGCTCAGATTGCTCCGAACCGGCGCGGAAACATCAGTTTGACACGCAGGACGCCGGATTGACCGCCCACTTCAACCCCCATGCATCGAATCAAGCCGGATCACATACAGTCCCGCACCGGTCGGATCTTCGAGGCGGGCGATGCGGCCTACGCCCTCGGCGATGAAGGCGGGTACGCAGATCTTGCCGCCCAACTCGACGGCGCGTGCCAGGCAGGCGTCCACGTCGGGTACGGGGACGTACAAGGCCCAATGCGACGGCACCTCGCCCCATTCGGCGCTCATCTGCAGGATGCCACCGTAGCGGGTGTCTTCGACGGCGTATTCGGTGTACTCCAGGCCGGGCTTCGGCTCGGAGCGGCTCGGGTAGCGCCAGCCGAACAGCGCGGTGTAGAACTCGCGCGCGCCGGCCGTATCGCGGGTGGCCAGTTCGACCCAGCCGATCGCATGGTCCTCGAACATCGTGAAGTCGCCGGGGTCGCTGGTCAGCGATTGCCAGATGCAGAAGACCGCGCCGTTCGGGTCGGCGAGCACGGCGCCGCGGCCATGGCCGGGCACGTCGAAGGGATCGAACAGCAGCGATCCACCCCACTCGAGCGCCTGCGCCACGCCGGCGTCGACATCAGTCACAGCGAAGTAGACCGACCAGTTCGATGACCGACCCTCGGCGCCCGGCGGCATCCCGCACAGCGCCCCGATCGTACCGGTAGCGTTGCGCAGAAAGCTGTAGCTGCCCATCTCGCCCATATCGTTGTCGATGTGGCTCCAGCCGAACAACTCGCGATGGAAGGTGAGTGAGGCGGCCGGATCGCTGCTTGCAAGCTCGAACCAGCAGGGACTGCCGACGGGTGGGTTGACAAGGGGCATGGCTGTAGTCCGTTTGCGGGAAAGCGAGAGCTTCGTACCTGCGGGCTCGGCCCGCAAGTGAGGAGTCGGGAGTTGGGAGTAACAGCAAGAGCGGAAACCAGAGCCAGAGCCAAAGCATCTGGAGCATCCCACCTATTGCGATTTCCCGCGGCGTACATCGGCTGCGCGCCAGCTGCCGCACGGTAGCCCCACCACATTCTGCAACAGCAACCGCGAACCACTTCACGATCCGTACTCCCAACTCCAAACTCCCAACTCCCGACTCCCAACTCAGGCAGGACAGCCGTCACCACATCAGCCTGCCTCGCGCCCGTCATTCGCGCCTCCTTTCGCTCCCAACCCTTGAATTGCCCACGCAGGCCCCCACTTTCCGGCCACGTCGTCAAAGACCTGTGCAGTCTCGAAACTGGCGCTGCATTTGGCTCCGCGGCGAATTTGCCAATATTTCAACCGCTTAGAGAGAGAAGTAAGCATGAAGATCCGACCCCTGCACGACCGCGTCATTGTCAAGCGCATGGAAGAAGAACGCCTCAGCGCTGGTGGCATCGTGATTCCTGACAGCGCCACCGAGAAGCCGATCAAGGGCGAAGTCGTTGCCGTCGGCACCGGCAAGATCCTCGAGGACGGCAAGGTGCGCGCCCTCGACGTCAAGACCGGCGACAAAATCCTGTTCGGCAAGTACTCCGGCACCGAGGTCAAGGTCGACGGGACCGAACTCCTGGTCATGCGCGAAGACGACATCATGGCGGTGATCGAGGGCTGATCAGCCACGCGCCGATCGCTAGGCGCCTGATCGTCAACCGACGCTTACCCACGCATCCGTATACAAGTTCAGAGGAATCAAGCTATGTCTGCCAAGGAAGTACGTTTCAGTGAAGACGCCCGTGCGCGCATGCTCAAGGGTGTGAACCTGCTGGCCAATGCGGTCAAGGTCACGCTCGGCCCGAAGGGTCGCAATGTCGTGCTCGAAAAGAGCTTCGGCTCCCCCACCGTCACCAAGGACGGTGTGTCGGTCGCGAAGGAAATCGAGCTGTCCGACAAGTTCGAGAACATGGGCGCACAGATGGTCAAGGAAGTCGCTTCCAAGACCTCCGATGTCGCCGGCGATGGCACCACCACCGCCACCGTGCTGGCCCAGGCCATGCTGCGTGAAGGCATGAAGGC
>JBGTIE010000593.1:0-5275 GCA_041745855.1 Lysobacterales bacterium
CCGCCAGATCGCCCGCTGGCCACTGCGAGCCACACCCTGGCTGTCAGCCGAACTGCGTCGTTTGTCCCAGCCCCCTGAACCGGCTGCCGACTGCCCACCCGACCAACTCGCCCCACCGCTGCTGATCGTCCGCGGCATTGAAGCCGACAGCACCCTGCGCAGCAGCCAGGGCCCTGGTGAGCCGGTGAACCTGGAACTGAGCGTCCTGGGCAACAGCGGCACCACCTGGTGGCTGCTGGACGGGCGTCTGGTCGGTACCAGCGAGGCATCGCGGCCATTGCAACTGCGGCTGGAACAAGTCGGCGACCACGAACTGGTCGCGCTGGCTGGGGATGGGAGGCATCGGAGAGTGGGGTTTCGGATGCGGTGAGTGGAGCGGTTCCAGTGGCCAGTCGACGGCAACTGGCGCTTGTCGCAACATACAATATTTTGTATTGTACTTTGCATGGCCCATCCCAAGCCCGTCGAGTTTCGGGGCAGTGCCCTTGATGACCTTCGTGCCTTTCCGCTGACCGCTCGGCGAGAGGCGGGACATCAGCTCGACCTGGTTCAGAACGGCCAGTATCCGGACGACTGGAAGCCCATGCCTACGGTGGGCCGGGGCGTTAAAGAGATCCGCATCGGAGACGCCGCTGGGATCTTTCGGGTCATCTACATCGCCAAGCTTGCGAATTCGGTGTACGTACTTCACTGTTTCCAGAAGAAGACGCAAAAGACCCGCAAAGCGGACCTGGATATGGCCACGACGCGCTACCGCGAACTGCTAGGGGAGTTGGAACCATGAACCAGCAAAGATTTGAAAGCGTGTGGGACGCCATTGAGGACACCGCGCCAGAGGCTGAAAACATGAAGCTGCGATCCGCCCTGATGACGGCGCTGAAGAACCACCTTGCCCGTAGCGGTATGAGTCAGGCGCAGGCTGCCAGACTGCTGGGCGTAACCCAGCCGCGTGTCTCGGATCTGGTGCGCGGCAAGATCAACCTGTTCGGCCTTGATGCGCTGGTGAACATGGCGACCGCAGCGGGTCTGCAAGTCGAGATGCGGGTGCTGGTTGCAGCGTGAATACCTCCGAAGCGAATGTGTGCCTTGGCGCCGCCGAACGGACCAATGACAACTCCGGTCGGGGCTTCTGGAAGCACAAGGCGACCCTGCGCAGCCGCTGAGACCCGCGATCCGGGTGGGCGGCAGGACCCGACTGTGCGGCGCGGGTCACAACGGCCTACTTCCTTCGTTCAGGCTCGCGCTTTCGCAACGGCGGCCATAGCCACCAGGTGGCCAGCACCAATACCGCAAAGCCGGTATAGACCGCGACGAACACCCAGGCCGGTGCGTCGTAGAACAGCAGTCGGCTCAACCAGTCCTCGATAAAGCTGCGCTGGTAAGCGTCCTGACCGGCGAGCGTTCGCAGGTCGCTTTCCCAGACCGTCAACGGGCAGTACTCGCCCAGCCAAGTCTGGACCACGACGAAGCCGATCGTCGCCAGATGCACCGCGCGCAGACCAAAGTTGCGAACCCAGCGCCAGCCCCGCGCGGCCCCCAGCCAGACCAACGGCGGCAGCCCGACAACGAAGATCACCACCGCGACGTGGGACAGCAGGATCAGGTCGGCGAGGGCTTGGGCGGTGGTGGGGTTCATCGGGAAGGTCTTGATTTCCAGGTCGGGAGTTGGGAGTCGGGAGCCAGCGAGTTCCCCTCGGGGTCGGGGTCGGAATCGGTATCGGCATCGATTCGTTCCGCCTCACCCGACCTCCTGCATAGCCGCCGCCCCACGTTTTCAGGATCGCATGATCCGGTTGAGTACGCCCCCCCTACCGACGTACTCGATGGCTTCCCGGTGCACGTCAAGTTGTTCGTCGCCAAAACCCATGTCGTTGCCTTCGATGCCGATGCCGATTCCGATTCCGACCCCGACCCCGACGGCCACCTTCACATCACTGCATCAGTTTGAATCGCACCCGCCTCCACGCCCGCCCCGTTGCATACTCACCCCATGGCCAGACGCTCCCGCCAGTCGCTGATTGATGAACACCGCCCAGGGCGGATTCGGAACCGGCTGGCGCAGCCACCGAAGCCTCAGTACGTCTCCGATGCGGTGCTCGGTGGGATCGATGGCTGCGTGACCACCTTTGCCGTAGTCGCCGGCACGGTCGGCGCCGGCTTTCCCGGTACCGTCGCAGTGGTGCTGGGTTTTGCCAACCTGATTGCAGACGGCTTTCAGCATGGCGGTCAGCAACTACGAGGCGGTCAAGGCGCAGCAGGACTACGTCGAGGACATCGAGCGCCGCGAACACGAGCACATCGACCGGGTTCCCGCCGGCGAACGCGAGGAGATTCGCCAGATTTATGCGCGCAAGGGCTTCGAGGGCGAGGTGCTGGAGCAGATCGTCGCAACGATCACCGACGATCGGGCGCTGTGGGTGGAAACGATGCTGGCCGAGGAACACGGCGTGCTGAAGGACCAGCAGAACCCCTATCGAGCCGCGCTGACCACCTTCGCCGCTTTCATCGGCGTCGGCGTGATCCCGCTGCTGCCGCTGCTCATTCCAGCGCTGAGCATGACGCAGCAATTCGCGCTCAGCGCCGCGCTGGCCGGATTGATGTTCTTCTCCATCGGCGCCCTGAAGAGCCTGGCCTTCTCCAAGCCCCCGCTCCGCGCCGGCCTAGGCACCCTGCTCACCGGCGGCACCGCCGCTGCGCTGGCCTTCGGCACCGGGCACTTGCTGCGGGCACTGTTCGGGGTAGACGGGTAGGTTCTGGATCGCCAAAAAACAAGAGCAAGAGCTTTCAGCACAAAGGACACAAAGGACACAAAGGAGAGCAGAGCAGGATTGGCAGGCGGCACACTTGGCGGTTCGAGGCGGACAAGGCAGAAGGTCTGGTGGGCAGAGTAGCGGTATCCGGGTGAACTATGGTTCAGTGATTGCCAGACGCCTCCTCCGACGCGGATATTGCGAGTGACGCGAGAAATCGGTCCAATGATCGCCGCGGTCGCTTAGGCTCCCTCGCGATGACGAGGGTTCATGGCCCGTGTGCATTTTCGGGCCGAAAAAGGGGTCTCGCAATGACGATGCGGCGAATGTCCTTGGACTGATTTCCGCGTCACCCGCTCCTGCTCTTCCTTCGTGTCCGTTGCGTCCTTCGTGGTCAGAACGCTCCTGCTCTTCCTTCGTGTCCTTTGCGTCCTTTGTAGTCGCAACGCTCTCGCTCTTCCTTTGTGTCCTTCGTGTCCTTTGTGGTCATAACGCTCTTGCTCTTCCTTTGTGTCCTTTGTGTCCTTTGTGTTGAAAGCTCTGGCTCTGGCTCTTGCTCAAATCAGCCCACGCCAACCCACGCTGGCCACGGACGTAGCCAATGCGGCATGCTGCGCCCACCCAGGCAGCGAGTGCGGCGATGTCTTCCGACCTGACCATCCTGCTTACGCTGATCGTCTACATGGTCACGCTGCTCGGAATCGGCCTGTGGGCCAGCCGGCGTACGCGCGACGAGGATGACTTCTATCTCGGCGGGCGTCGGCTCGGTCCGTGGATGGCCGCGATCAGCGCCAATGCCAGTTCGTCCTCGGCCTGGTCCTTGGTCGGGGTAAGTGGCGCCGCCTATGCCTGGGGACTGTCGGCGCTGTGGTTGATGATCAGCGTGGTGGCCGGCATGCTGCTGGCCTGGCTGTATGTCGCGCCGCGGCTGCGCGCGGCCAGTGGCGCGACCGAGTTGACCCTGATCGACTTTCTGTGCGGTCCGCGCGATGCGCCCGGCGGCATGCGCAACCGGCGTATCGCCGCATCCATCGTGCTGTTCAGCTTCGCCTTTTATGTCGCTGCCCAGTTCGCTGCCGCCGGGCTGGCCTTCGAACATTCGCTCGGTATCGATGCGACGCTCGCACTGCTGGTGGGCGTGGCAATCATCGTGATCTATACCCTGCTCGGCGGCTTCTGGGCGGTCAGCGCGACCGATCTGCTGCAGGGTTTGATGATGGCCGGCGCGGCTATCCTGCTGCCGATCGGCGGGCTGGTCGCGGTCGGTGGACCCGGCGCGCTGTACGCCGGCCTGACCGCGTCGGGCGATGCGGCGGCCAGTCTGACCGGCGACTGGGTCGGCCTGAGCGCGCTAGGCTTTGTCGTCGGCTGCATGGCCATCGGCACCGGCCACTCGGGTCAGCCACACGTGCTGTCACGCTTCATGGCCATTGGCGACCCGAAGATGATGGGCCGGGCGCAGCTGATCGGACTGGTCTGGATCACGGTGGTCATGCTCGGCATGCTGATCGTCGGCTGGTGCGGCCGTTTGTTGCTGCCGCCCGGCGCGGTCGGTGAAGGGGTGCTGTTCGGGGTCGGCCAGACACTGTTTCCGACCCTGATCGCCGGAATCCTGACCGCTGCGATCCTGTCGGCAATCATGTCCACCGCCGACTCACAACTGCTGGTCGCCGCGTCCTGCGTCACCCACGATCTGCCACGTCACCCTGGCGGCGTTCATGCGTTGACACTGGCACGTGTCACCGTGCTGGTCCTGAGCGTGCTGGGACTGCTGCTGGCTTTGTACGCGCCGCAAAGCATCTTCGACCGGGTGCTGTTCGCCTGGCACGCGGTCGGCTCGGCCTTCGCCCCGCTGGTGCTGGTCAAACTGCTCGGCCGCTCGATCCGTCCGATCGTCATCAGTCTGGTCCTGCTGACCGGCAGCCTGGGAACGATCGGCTTGAGTCTGCTGCCCGACATGCCGGGCGACTGGCTCGAACGCCTGACACCCTTCCTGCTGGCCCTGCTGCTGGCCTGGTTCGGCTCGCGGCCGCTGCTCTCAGGAGCACGTTGATGAGCTGGGACCGTCTGCTGCTGGCCAGACGCGTCGCCACCGCGGACGCCGCCGGCTACGGACTGATCGAGCAGGCCGCGATCGGCATCGATGCCGGTCGCATCTGCTTCGTGGGTGCGATTGATGAGTTGCCGGATCGCCCAGAGCGGTTGGCCAGAGTGATCGAGCGGCTGGATGACGGCCTGCTGACGCCGGGCCTGATCGATGCCCACACGCATCTGGTTTTCGCCGGCCTGCGCGCCGGCGAATACGAGCGGCGACTGGCCGGTGAAAGTTACGCCCAGATCGCCGCCAGCGGTGGCGGCATCCGCTCCACCGTAGCCGCCACTCGCGCCGCCAGTGCGGAAGAGTTGCTGGCATTGAGCGAGGCCTCGGGCCTGTCGCTCGATGCGGAACTGGGCGGAATCGATGGTCCGCATCCGCCCAACAAGCTGGAGGCGCTGGTGCGGCTGGTGCTCGGCTTGCGTGCCGC
>JBGTIE010000594.1:0-2141 GCA_041745855.1 Lysobacterales bacterium
CGGTGCCTGGAGTCGGCACGATCTGCAGGTCCGACTGGCCGGCAAGGGCGCCAGCGCGCGCAGCTTTGGTCTGGTGCCGGTAAGCGGCAAACGGCACGCCGATACCCAGCTGGAGCTGGTCCACGCGATCGGCGATACGACCTCGGTCAGCCGCTGGCGCGCAGTCGCCGCCGGCCGCAGCCGGGCGGTGTTCAACGGTCGGATCCAGATCGACGCCGGCGCCGATGGCAGCGATGCCGATCTGCACATCGGCAGCCTGCTGCTGTCGGCAAACGCCGAGATCGACGCCAAGCCGGAACTGGAGATCTACGCTGATGCGGTAAAGGCGGCCCACGGCGCGGCCATCGGCCAGCTCGATCCGCAGGCGCTGTTCTACATGCGTTCACGTGGTCTGCCGGCCGAACAGGCGCGTCAGTTGTTGATGGGCGCCTGGTGCCGGACCGCGATCGAAGGTCTTCCGGCCGAGCTGACCGCGCAGGTCGAGCCTCGCCTGGTCGCCGCGCTGGCCGCCTTCGATCCCGCCGGAGCCGTCGCATGAACGCGGTGCTCAAGCCCGCCGCCGCGCCGCTGGATGTGAGCGCACTGCGCGCCCAGTTTCCGATCCTGCAGCGGCAGATCCACGGCAAGCCACTGGTCTATCTGGACAGCGCCAACACCGCGCAGAAGCCGCTGGCAGTGATCGAGACGCTCGATCATTTCTACCGCCACTACAACGCCAACGTCGCCCGCGCCGTCCACACGCTCGGCGAGGAAGCGACCGCCGCCTACGAAGCGGTGCGTGCCAAGGCCGCAAGCTTCATCGGCGCCGCCAGCAGCGAGGAGATCGTCTACACCCGCGGCACCACCGAGGCGATCAACCTGGTTGCGCACAGCTGGCTGCGGCCACGATTGCAGGCCGGCGACGAGATCCTGGTCACGATGATGGAGCACCACGCCAACATCGTGCCGTGGCAACTGCTCGCCGATCAGGTCGGCGCCAAAGTGCTGGCCGCGCCCATCCACGACGACGGCTCACTCGATCTGACTACGCTGGAGGCGATGATCACCCCGCGCACCCGGCTGATCGGGGTGGTGCATGTCTCCAACGTGCTCGGTACGGTCAACGATGTGGCGCAGATCGCCCGGCTGGCGCGCGCCCATGGCGTACCGTTGCTGGTCGACGGCTCGCAGGCCGCGCCGCATCTGGCCATCGACGTGCAGGCACTGGGCTGTGATTTCTACTGCTTCACCGGCCACAAGCTGTACGGCCCGACCGGCAGCGGCGTGCTTTGGGCACGGCCCGAGTTGCTCGCCGAGATGATGCCGTTCATGGGTGGCGGCGAGATGATCCGCAAGGTCAGCTTCGCCGGCTCCACCTTCGCCGACCCGCCACACCGCTTCGAGGCCGGCACGCCGAATATCGCCGGCATCATCGGTCTGGGCGCGGCGATCGACTGGGTCAACAGCGTCGGCATCGAAGCTATCGCGGTGCATGAAGCGGTACTCGGCGCTTATGCAACCGAAGCGCTGCAACAGATCGAAGGCTTGCGCCTGATCGGCACCGCACCCGGCAAGGCGCCGGTGCTGTCCTTCGTCATCGAAGGCGCCCACGCCCACGACCTGGCGATGATCCTCGACCAGGAAGGCATCGCGGTCCGCTCCGGCCACCACTGCGCCCACCCGCTGCTGCAGCACTACGGCCTGGCCGCCACCCTGCGCGCCTCGCTGGCGGTGTACAACACGACGGCGGAGATTGACCAGCTGGTCGCGGGGTTGGAGAAGGCGCGGCGGATGCTTGTTTAGAGCAGGGCTGATTCAGAGCAGGGCTGAGGGCTGAGGGGTCAGGAGAGCAGGGCCCAGGGCTCAGGGCCCAGAAGAGCGGCGGCTCCCGTAGGATGCCGGTGAGCTTGGGGGTGAGGAGAGCAGGGCCCAGGGCTCAGGGCCCAGGGCCCAGAAGGGCGGCGGCTCCCGTAGGATGCCGGTGAGCTCCGCGAACCGCATCAATCAGGGCTTGGGACTGCATCGAAGGAAGTAGATCCTATGACTGGGAGGGTCGCCGACATACTCTTTTCTTCCCACACAACTAGGAGAGCAGAGATGTCGACGACCCAGATTCAATTGTGCCTGATGGTGGCGGTGGCGGTGGAGATTTCGGGGGCCAA
>JBGTIE010000595.1:0-3868 GCA_041745855.1 Lysobacterales bacterium
GAGGCGGTGCAGAGCTGGCTGGCCGAGGCCGTGGCCGCGCAGGCCGACGGCGCAGGCTCCTGAGCCCCGTCCACGCGCCGATGCGACCCTTCCTCGCCCTCCTGCTGTTCCTTCCGGGCTGAACGCCAGCCAACCACCTTCACCCGATCATGACTTTCGTCAGGGCTACGTCGTGACCTCCGGCACTGCGTCGCTGTGACCGCAGGGCTGATGCTGGATTTGAGCGTCGACGGGTGTCGACGTGCAAGGAGCGAGAGAATGGACAGCAGTACCGAGCGTTTCACCGAAATCATCGGCCAGTTCCTGCGCGAGGCGATGCGCCAGGCCGATCAGCCACGCGCCGAGCAGGCCGCCGCCAACAGTGACGAGAGCGAGCTGCCGGAAGTCGCCTGAATCAGCGTGCGCTAAAGTGGCGGCGGTTCCGGGCACTCGCGCAGCTGCAACCACAGATTGCGCGCAGGATCGGCTTGCGCGGCTACCAGCGGATCTGCATCGATCAGCGACCAATAGCCGTCCAGGCCACACAAGGCCCGCCGCGCGCTCTGCGCACGCCGGGCGATGGTCAAAGCGACCGTCATCCGCGCCAGCGCCAGATCGGCCTGATAGGGCGCCAGCCGCTCGGCTCGCAGGAACTGGCGTTCGGATTCGGCCAGGCTGCGCAGGGCACTGACCGGACGCGGTTCGGCGAGTGCTTCCAGATAGTGTCGACGGCCTGCCTCATCGGCCTGGACCAGCTGCGCCGGTGGCGTGCGCTGGAGCAGCATCAACAAGGCCGGAGCGAGCAGGGCCAGTGCGAGCGCGCTGCTGGTCGTGCTGCGATCACTGATAAGCCCACCGCGCGGCAGCGCCGCAAGCCAGGCCAGCCACAGCATCGCCAGGGTCTTGTCGGCGGTCAGCGGGAACGACAGCTGCATCGCAATCAACCAGCCCAGCAGCGCGACGAAAGGCAGCCGGGCGCTCCAGTGCTGGTGCTGCTCCGGATCCCGCCAGCGCCAGACCAGCCAGGCTAATCCGGCCATCAGCGCGATCACGCCGAGCGCGCCGCGCGACAGATAGACATCCAGCCACAGTTGATGGACCCGGTCCGGTCGGGCCGAGCGGGCCGGACCTTCCGGCAGGCTGCGGCTCAGCGCCTCGTCGATGCCATCGGGCCCATAGCCCAGCAGCCAGCGCCAGCCGTGCAAGCCATCGACCCGGCCATGCGCATCCTGCAACAGTGGTCGGTCGCTGATCGCGTTCCAGCCAGCCTTCAGCAGATCGCCGCGCACTGCGCTGGAGTCAGGCCGCAGCAGAGTCAATCCCAGCACCAGCAGCACCAGAGCCAGCGCGCCGACCAGCAGCTGCGGCCAGCGCAGGCGATGGCCCCACAGCAGCAGTGCCACTGCGGCCAGCAAGGCCGGTAGTGCGGCGCGGCTACCGGTCGACCACAAGGCCAGCGGTAGCAGCAGCATGGCCACGCCTACCAATGCGGCGTCCAGCGGGGATCGCCGTTTCCACCACAGCAAGGGCAGCGCCGGCCAGGCCAGCAGCCACCAGCCAGCGGCCTGGGTGGGGTTGCCAAAGCTCGCTGGGCTGCGGTCGTCCTCGCTGAGCGGCAAGCTGGCGGGCGACCAGTGCAACTGCTGTGCCAGCGCGAGCAGCGAGCTCAGGATCACCAGCGCGGCGACCAGTCGCAGCCAGCGCCTGCGTCTATCCGGATCGTTCAGCAGCGGTGCGGCGTGCAGCAACAGCAAGCCCAGCGCGAGATCGGTGACGAAGCCCTGGCCGCGTTCGGGGTTGCCCCACAGGGCCAGATCGGGCGTGATCCCGGTGCCGAGCGCGGCCAGCGCACCGGGCAGCAGAGCCAGGGCTACCAGTCCGAGCACCCAGTCCGACGGCGCTGGTCGGTTCCAGCTCTGCCAGGCACACAAGGCCACCGCGATCAGCAGGCAGACCAGCTTGACCGAGTCGAAGCTCGGCCCCAGCGCCGGCAGCACCAGCAACGCGGTACCGGCGGTTGCCAGGTGCAGGCCGGCTTCCGCCGGTCGGTCGCTGTGAGCCCATGCGTCGAGCATGCTGCGCTCCGTGGTCGGATTGGCGGCAGCAGTGGGACTCAAGTCGGCGCCCGGCTGCGACAGTGGCTCACCGTCCGGCCTCGCTGCGGAAGTCGTCCAGTTGAGTCTGGCGGTCACGGCCGAGGTAGGTCGGCACGATGTGCTCGAAGTCCCGCGCACGGATGCCCAGTTCGGCCAGTCCATCGCGGCTGGCCACGCTGTCGACCCGCAGCGAATTGAAGTTGTCGCTGGAGAAGGCCTTCAGCGGCACCGGCATATAGTCGAAGGCCAGCCCCTGCAAGCGTGCAAGCAGGTCAGGTAGCGGCATCACCCAGCGGCGCAGACCGAGCACCCTGGCGGTGAATTCGACCAATTCGCGCAGCGTGCAGATCGAAGGTCCGCCCAGTACATAGGTCTTGCCTATCGCCTCGCCGCGAACCAGCGAGCGCGCCATCGCCTCGGCCACATCGCGCACGTAGACCGGCTGGAAGCGCGCATTGGCGCGGGCGAGCGGCAGCACCGGCAGCAGCTTGAGGAGCCCGGCGAAACGGCAGAAAAGGCCATCGCCGGGTCCGAATATCACCGAGGGCTGAAACAGCGTCCAGTCCAGCCCGGACCCCTTGACCAACGCCTCGGCTTCGCCCCGGGTGCGCAGATAGTGAGAAGATGGATTGCCCGCATGCAGCGCACTCATCTGCAGCAGGCGCGGCACACCGGCCTGCTGGCAGGCCTTGATCAGAATCTGGCTGAACTCGACATGGGCACGCTCGAAGCCTCGCCCGGAGCGGCCGGAAGCATTCAGGATCCCGACCAGATTGACCACCACATCCGCCCCGGCCAGACGCCGCAACAGGTCGTCGTGGTGGTAGACCCGAGTCGAATGCACCTCCACCTGCGGATAGACCAGCAGATGCCGCGATTGTTCTCGATTGCGGCTGAGCACATCGATCCGATGCCCATCGGCCTGCAGCCGATGGACCAGCGAGCGACCGACAAAGCCCGTCCCACCCAGAATCACGATCTTGCTCATGCGTCAGCGCTACTTTCGACCACCGGACCGGGAAGGTTAGCGCAGGACGGCGGTCAGGGGCATGCGCGAGTGTGCACGTGGGATCCCCTCGGGGTCGGTATCCGGTTCGGGGTCGGGGTCGGAATCGGAATCGGAATCGATCGGTTTCCCGGCGTACTCGGGATCCTCCTCGCCAACGTGTAGTCACGCCGCACCAGCCTGATACCTGCCCGGTAAAGGTCAAGTCGTTCGTGGCCAAACTCCACGTCGCGCGGGTTGCCCTTGAAGACGATTCCGATTCCGACCCCGACCTCGACCCCGACTGCACCCCACGGAGGCCCATCACTGAGTCTTCGAATGATGCACGTTTCGGCGCGGGCCTCGCCGTGACGAAACTCGCGCCAGGCCGCAGCTCTTCTGGGCCCTGGGCCCTGGGCCCTCGCTCTTCTCAGCCCTCACCCCTCAGCCCTTAGCCCTACCCCTACTGTCCGATTCCACCCTATAATTGGCTGATCCGCCTCTGACTAGACAGCTGTCAAAGATTCAATATGTGTCCACCCGGCGCCCTCCCCGCGCCGTTGATGACAGGAGAGTTCGCATGAAGGCCCTTTCGATCACTACTTTGCTGGTTTCTGCCGTCGCAATGTCCAGCCCGCTGGTTGCCGCCGCCGAAGACCTGCCCGGTCACCAGGCCGGCAGTCAGTACACCGCTACCTGGCACCAGCATGCGGCCCGCTGGCAGTTCACACCGGCCGAAGGCGAGGCGCTGACCGTTACCACGGACGCCGGCTGCGCCAATGGCAACAAGTTGCCGACCGGCGTGTGG
>JBGTIE010000596.1:0-1535 GCA_041745855.1 Lysobacterales bacterium
GCACCCCGGCACGGCCCTTGCGCAGCTGGTTGTCCAGCAGCACCGTCGGGCCGACCAGCCTACCGCTGAGCTCGACCCGCTGCAGGCGCGGCTGCGGCAGTGCCAGCGCCGCATTCAGGGACAACGGCGCGGCGTCGGCCATCGTCGCCAGATCCGCCAGAGTCTGGTCTTTCTCGACCCCGCGCTGCCATTGCCAGAAGCCCAGCCGGGTGAAGGCAGCGGCCACCAGCAGGGCCGGCAGCAACCACCAGAGCGCGGAACGATTCACGCCAATACGAGTCCTTGTCGGTTTGAAGCCGGGGTAAGAGTAGAATCTCGTCCCAGCTGTCTCCTGAGCGTCTACGTCCAGCCTTCCACAACCCAACTCGGTCCATGATCAAACTCGCAATCATCCTTTTTCTTGGCTTCATCGTCTATAACCTTGCCATGGGTTGTTGGTACATGTTGACCGAACGAAGTGACAGCACGCGGGCGGTGAAGTCGCTGAGCTGGCGGATCGGCCTGTCGCTGGTCCTGATCTGCCTGATCGGTGTGGGCATCGCTACCGGTGTGGTCCAGCCGCACGGGGTCCTGGAGCGTTAGCGAGGAGGACGAAACTTGCTCTCAGCTGAACTGCTGCAACAACTTCCTGCGCACGCGCAGGATTTCGCCAGCGCCCGGCCCTTCCGCCATCTGGTGATCGAACCCTTCTTCGACCCCGATCTGGCGCGGCGCCTGCTGCAGGAGTTTCCGCCCTTCGAAAAGGGCGATGCCCGCAGCGAGAACGGCACCCTCGGCGGCAAGAGTTGCTTTGCCCACATCAGTGATCTGGGTGGCGCCTACGCCGAACTCGACCGCCATATCCGCTCCGATACCTTTCTGCGTCAGTTGGGGGAACTCAGCGGCATCCCCACCTTGCGCTACGACCCGGAGTATTTCGGCGGCGGCACGCACGAGAACCGGCATGGCCAGGAACTGGACCCGCACGTCGATTTCAACCGTCATCCGGCCTTTGGCTGGTATCGCCGGCTCAACCTGATCATCTATCTGAATCCGGAATGGCAGGCCGAATGGGGCGGTGCGCTGCAACTGCATCGTGATCCGCGCAGCACTGACGACCATGTCATCAGCATCGAACCGCGCTTCAATCGGGCGGTGCTGTTCGAGACCCACGATCACAGCTGGCACGGTTTCCCGCCGATCGTCATACCCGACGACCGGCCCGGGATGGCGCGCAAGTCCATAGCCTTGTATTTCTATACCGAAGCGGCGCCCAGGACCGCAAAGGGTCTGGACCATTCGACCATCTACGTCGACCGTCCGCTGCCCGACCACTTCCGGCCCGGGCGCGTGCTCGATCAGGCCGACTGCGCCGAACTGGCGCGCCAGATCGCCCGGCGCGACCAGCACCTGCAGCGCCTGTACGGTGACATCTCCCGGATCAGCACCGATCTCAACGAGGCACGCAAGTCCCTGGCGGCCAGTCGGGTCGAACGAGTAGCCCGGATCGTCCATCGCGGCATGCGGCGGCTGGGCTGGCTGAGGTAGAGGCGGCG
>JBGTIE010000597.1:0-5524 GCA_041745855.1 Lysobacterales bacterium
GACGCGGCATCGGCTGCCGCGTCCGCCTGTGTTGCACCAGCCGCCGGATGCTCTGCGGCGGCCGTCGTTGCGGTCCTGGCGGGACTCACAACCGGCTCACTCAGCGTCGCAGCATGCGCGAGAGCAGGAAGCCCGCGCCCGCGGCAATGCCGATCGCGGCCAAGGGGTGGTCTCGGACGAAACCTTCCGAGCGGCCGCGCAATTGTTGCCACTGCTGCTCGACATTGGCGGCGGCCGTGCTGCCCGCTTCGCGGACTTCCTTGCGGGCTGCGCCCAGTTCCGGGGCGGCCGAGTTGAAGCCTTCCTGCAGCGCAGCCGTGGCGGCACCGCCAGCCTGACCGACGCCGGATGCCGCTTCGCGCGCAGCCTGCAGCAGATGGTTGCCGGCAGAACGCAGATGGGCGCTGGTGGCCTCGTTGGATTGCTGGTTTGATTCACGCTTGCTGGCCATGGGTTGCTCCTGGTCCGGGTGTAGAGGGCAGGGTTGTCGTTCCACAGCAGCCGGTCCGTGACAGCCGACCAGCTGGAACTCTGAAGGCAACCCCCGCATGCGCACAGCGACCTCATGTCACAATCACGGTCGGTGCTGGAGACAGCAACGCAAGGAGCGTGCCAGCGCCGAATTAACGGCGGCTCCGCCCGAAATCAGGGACTTGCGGCGGTTTGTGCGGATGTCTATCGTGCAGACCGCACGGTCGGCATGCGCTTCGGCCTGCGACCTGCACGATTGACCGCTGGCCGATGCACGAACTCGGCTCAATGAACTCCAGGATTTTCGATGCCCAAGCAAGACGCGCCCACCTCCCGCATTCTGGCCATCGACGATGACCGGGCACTGCTGGCTACCTACGCCGCCATCATCGAACCGCAGGGCATGCACCTGACCGCGGCCGACACGCTTGCCGAAGGCATCAAGCTGGCAGCGACCCGCAGCTTTGATGTGTGTTTGCTCGACCGCAGCATTGGCGAGGATCTCGGCACCGAGGCATTGCCTCAGTTGAAGGAGCAGGCGCCCGGCCTGCGCATCATCATGGCCACCGCACACCGCGACACCGAGGCCGCGCTGGAGGCCTTGCGCCTGGGGATCGACGACTATCTGGTCAAGCCCTTCTCGCCCGAGCAGCTGCGGATTGCGCTGGCCCGCCAGATCGAGTCGCGGCGGCTGGCGCGGCGGGTAGAAGCCCTCGAGCGGGAGGCGCGACAGAGCGGCCCCGGTGACCTGTCCAGCGCATCGCCGGCGATGCAGGAAGCCATTGCATTGGCCCGCCAGGTCGCGCGCACCTCGGCCAATGTGCTGATCCTGGGCGAGAGCGGCACCGGCAAGAACGTGTTCGCACGGGCCATCCACGACTGGAGCCCACGAGCGCAGGCGGCCTTCATCGCCATCAACTGCCCGTCGCTGGGCGCCGATCTGCTCGAGAACGAACTGTTCGGTCATCGCAAGGGTGCCTACACCGGCGCCACCGACAGCAGTGAGGGCCGGGTAGCGCTGGCCGACGGCGGCAGCCTGTTCCTCGATGAAATCGGCGACTTTCCGCTCAATCTGCAGCCCAAACTGCTGCGCTTCATCCAGGACAAGGCTTACGAGCGGGTCGGCGACCCGATCACGCGGCAGGCGAATGTACGCCTGATCACCGCCACCAATCGCGACCTGGCGGCGTTGTGCGCCAGCGGTGATTTTCGCGAAGACCTTTACTACCGCCTCAACGTGATGCCGATCACGCTGCCGCCCTTGCGCGAGCGGCGCGAGGACGTGGCAAACCTGGCGCAGAGCTTCCTGGCCCGCTACAGCACCGAGTACGGCACCCCGGCGCGCGCCTTCGAGCCGGCTGCCGAGCGCGCCCTCACTGACTATCACTGGCCGGGCAATGTCCGTGAGCTGCAGAACGTGATCGAGCGGGCAGCAATACTGTGCAGCGCCGAGCGGGTGCCGCTGAGTCTGCTCAACCTGGAGTCCGGTCCGGGAGCCTCCGCCGGCGATGATGTCGACGCCCAACCACGAATCGGCGGCGAAATCAGTCTGGAGCAACTCGAACGGCGCCACATCGAAGCGGTGCTGGCTCGCGCCGACACGTTGGATGAGGCGGCACGCATCCTCGGAATCGACGCCTCGACGCTGTATCGCAAGCGCAAGGCTTTCGGTTTGACCTGAGCGCGCTTTCGCTGACGCCAGGGAGCTCAGCTCGGGGTCGGGGTCGGAATCGGTATCGGAATCGATCTTTGCCCGGCGTATCCGACTTCCTCCTCGTGAACCGTGTACCTACACCGTCCCTTCGTTGTCAGCATTGCCACGATCGGGGCGAGTGCGACGTTACTCCCTGACGACGTTGTTGTTGACTGGCCGGTACACGGCTTGTCGTTGGTGGCCAAAGCCCGTGCCGATGTCGATTCCGATTCCGATTCCGATTCCGACCCCGACCCCGATTCCCGGCTGCATCAGTTTGAATCGCGCCCGAGACCACAAGCGCTTTTGACTTTCTCCGCACCCTCCGCGTCTCCGCATGCCACCGCTTTGGCTGTTGCCGTTCTGAACGAGAGCCGCCAGCGCGTCGCCCGCTGGAGTGCAGTCTGCACGGACGTGGGCGATATGCCGTGCACTCTGCATGCTCTATCGTTAAGGCTCCCGCGTCGACGCGTCATTGAACCACCTGAACGCGTGTCTGCCTCGCAGCCACCGCAGCCTCAGCGTGTTCCCGACTGTTCTGGCATGGTCTGTGCAACGCAAGTCCTCAAGCCGTTGCGCCGAATCCGCGGTGCGACGACGGCCGCTCCGAGTACGAGGGTTCCAGCGTTCATCACCTGATGTGTACTGATTGACTGCTGGGATCGGAGCGCGCACCGTCAGGATGAGAGATTATGGACAGCCCAATTCACGTGCTAACGCCCCCCAGTACCGGTATGCGCCCGGCGCTGGCCTGGCCGCTTGCCTTTGCCACGGTCATCGCCGTGCTCGCGTTCGGCACCCTGTTCCCGCCCGGCGAATGGTACGAAGCGCTGCGCAAGCCCACCTGGCAGCCGCCGAACTGGCTGTTCGGACCGGTCTGGACAACGCTCTATGTGATGCTGGCGGTCGCGCTGGCCCTGCTGCTGCAGGCGCGTCCCGGTCCAGCCCGCATTGCCGCGCTGCGCTGGTTCGGCGTCCAACTGGTACTAAATGCGGCATGGACGCCGTTGTTCTTCGGGCTGCAGCAACCGGCACTGGCCTTCGTGTCGATCTGCCTGTTGTGGATCGCCCTGCTCGGCAGCATCATGGCCGCGTTCAAGGTGCGACCACTGGTGAGCTGGCTGCAGGTACCGACGCTGGCCTGGGTGTCGTTTGCGCTGGTCCTGAACGGGGTAATCGTGGCGCTCAATGGCGTTTAGCGGCCAGCTAAAGCCGGCAGCGCTGTCGTCCATCCACGGTCCCGGCCCCTTCTTCCGCGACAGAGCTTTTCACGGCCGATCATGAGTGAAACCTGTGACCTTGCAGCAGTAGTCGACCCGGCCCATGCCCGCTCCGGTTCACGCTTCCAGATCGCTCTGCTGCTGCTCGCAGTCATCCTGATCATCGCCACCACCGGCTACAGCGCCAGCATGATCGGCAAGGTGCGTGGTTCGGTCGAATGGGTGACCGAGACCCTTCAAGCCAAGGCCAGCCTGCAACGACTGCAGGCCGGTGTCTACAACGTCGAGATCTATGGCCTGCGCTTTCTGATCAGTGGCCGCGACGAGTTCCTGATGGCGCACTTGCAGGCGACCGCCGAAGTCGCGCTGCAGCTGCGAGAGCTAGGCCCGCGGGTAGCTGGCAATCCCGAACGCGCCGCCCAGTTGGCCGAACTGCGCGACCTGGTCCGGGCGCGCGATGCCTTCTATCGCAGCGCCATCGCCGCAGCCCAGCGAAAGAGTCTGGACCACGCCGTCGAGAGCGAGCAGGCCGATCGCGGCGCCGAGAAACTCGAGTTGATGCAGATCCTGATTGCCGCGATGGACGCCGGCGAGGCAAATCTGCTGGGAGAACGGCAGCAGGAGCTGGACTCGGCCATCGTGCAAACCAACGCCACCTTGCTGCTGGTCAACGCGCTTGCGCTGGTGCTCGGTGGCGTCGCCCTGTTCTCGCTGCGGCAGGGCAGCCGCGCGGCGGCGGCGGAGGAACTGGCGCGGGTGCGTGCCTCGGAAGCCGAGCGCGTCAGCCGCGAGAAAAGCCAGTTCCTGGCCAGCATGAGCCACGAGATCCGCACCCCGATGAACGCCGTGTTCGGGTTTTCGCAGCTGCTCGCGCGCACCCGAATCGAGCCACAGGCGCAGGAGTACATCCGCGCGATCCAGACCAGCGGCAATGCCTTGCTTGCGTTGATCAACGACATCCTCGACCTGTCCAGGATCGAGTCCGGCCGGCTGGAGTTGTCGCCGCAGCGTAGCGATCTGCGCGAGCTGATCGACTCTACCCTCACCGTCTTTGCCGAACCGGCCAAGCGCAAGGGCATCAAGTTGCGTGCTCGGATCGCGCCGGCCCTGCCGGCCGGACTGTGGCTCGATCCGCATCGCTTGCGCCAGGTACTCAGCAATCTGTTGTCGAACGCGATCAAGTACAGCGATCGTGGCGAGGTGGTGGTGGACGCCGAAGCGAAGCTGCATGCGGCGGGGACCTGCGATGTGCGCATCGAGGTCCGAGACCACGGGCCCGGCATCGATCCGGCCGAGCAGGCGGAGGTGTTCGAGCCCTTCTATCGAGCCGCCGACGGCGCCGATGCGCCACAGGGGACGGGCCTGGGGCTGGCCATCGTGCGCAAGTTGCTCGGATTGATGGATGGTGCGATCGAACTCGACAGCGTGCCGGGCCAGGGCTCGGTATTCCGCGTGCTGCTGCATGGCGTGGCGGTCAGCAGCAAACCCGGCGAGCAGGCAGCAGACATCGATGCCGAGGTCGATTTCGGCCAGCTCAAGCCCAGCCGGATCCTGATCGTCGACGATGTGGCCTGGAATCGCGAGCTGTTGGCAGCCTTTCTGGCCGAGGGTGAGCATCAGATCGAGTTTGCCGTCAATGGCGCCGAAGCACTCGATGTCGCCGCCCGGTTCCGTCCCGAACTGGTGTTGATGGATCTGCGCATGCCGGTGATGGACGGGTTGGAGGCGATCCGCACCATCCGCGCGGACGAAGGCGGTCGCACGCGTACGCCCATCGTGGTGGTCAGCGCCAACGACACCGCCGCAGACGTCCGGGCGAGCCATGAGGCGGGCGCCGACGCCCACATCGGCAAGCCTGTGCGGCGCATGGACATCTTGGGCGTGGTGCTGGAGTTCGCAGGCCGCAGCCAATCCGACGGACCGCAACGCAGCTCAGCCTAAAGCACTTTACATTTCCAAGTCGGTTGGGTAGTCTCCCGTCGTAGGTCGGAGATCGCCTCCGGCTGGGGAGAGTTGGAATGCTTCGATATATATGCGCGGCCACCCTGATGGCGGGAACAACAGCCTGCGTCACTCCTCCCTCCCGCGCCGACGTTGGGGCGACACTCCAGGCCTCGGCCGCGCGCTCCGCTTTTTCCAG
>JBGTIE010000598.1:0-9415 GCA_041745855.1 Lysobacterales bacterium
GGGCACCGGCACGATCGAGAACGACGACAGCGCGACGGTGGCCATCGACGACGTGGTCCAGGCCGAAGGCGACAGCGGCTTCAGCAACTTCGTGTTCACCCTGACGCTCGATGGCAACGTGCAGGATGGCTTCCAGCTGCCATGGTCCACCAGCGATGGCACGGCGACGGCCGGCAGTGACTATGTCGCAGCCTCAGGCACCCTCAACTTCACCGGCAGCGATGGTGAGACGCGGCCGATCAGTGTCGCTGTGGTGGGCGATCTGGAGCCGGAGTTTGACGAGGAGTTCTACGTTGACCTCGGCAGCGCCTCGATGGCGGGTGTCACGGCCATGCCAGCGCGCGGCACCGGCGTGATCATCAACGACGATTTCTACGCCGACGTGGTGGTGACGATCGACAACGGCCAGAGCGTGGTATTTGCGGGCCAGACCACGACCTATACGCTGGTGGTCAGTAACAGCAGCGCCGTGATCGATGTACCCGAGGTACGCATCCAGACCGTGCTCCCGCCAGACAGCGTGCTGCAAGGACTGGAATGGAACTGCAGCGGCAGCGGCGGCGCGAGTTGCCCGGCCAGTGGCACCGGACTGATCGATCAGATGCTGGCGATGCCGCGGGGCAGCAGCCTGGAGTACACGATCAGCGCAGCCGTCGCCCTGGGCGTGCCGCTGCCAGCGGTTGCGTCGCTCACCGCGACCGCGACCTTGCAACCGCCCTACTCCGATCCCGTCCCGGCCAACAACAGCGCCACCGACAGCGATCCGGTAGTGGGCGACGGTGTGTTCGCAAATGGTTTCGAGACCATGCCTCCTCGAGCAGAGGGCGCCCGGTGAATGCCCGGCATCGCTGGTCGCCGTCGGGTGGGAGTGTTTCGGCGCCAGACCGAAAAGCAACGCTCACGGTTGCGCGCGCTGGCGCCTTCCGATACACGCCTGGCGCGCCAATGAAGGTCAGATCAGTTTCGACTCATCCCGGAGCGTTCAGGGTGCGCGCAAGTACGAGTAGACCGGCATGACCGGCCACGCCAAGCTTGGCGTAGATCGCCTTGATCTGGCTGCGTGCCGTTTCCCGGCGCGTGTTGCGGCTGAGCGCAATCTGTCTGGCGTCCAGCCCAAGCAACAGCAAGGCGCAAACCGCCCGCTCCGCATCGGTCAGTCCGTGCGCGGTCTGCAACTGCCGTGCCGTCAGCTTTGCACCCTCTTCGGGGCGATGGATGATCAGCAGCATCCTGACCGGAGCACCAGGGTCGGCCTCCGTGTCTGCAGTCACCACTGGAAGTCGCTGCAGATCCTGCCACTCCCCGTCCAGGTAAACCCTCGACTGCATCGGCACTTCGTACCCCCTGAGCGGATGCGGGATGGACTCCAACAGTTCGCGCAGCACATTGCGAAGCGCGGCATCGCGATAAAACCAGCGGCCGTGGCGCAAGCTCAAACAGCGCGACGCGCTCAGCCACTGTTGTGCAGCAGCGTTCAGGGCGATGGCGCGACCGGGCAGAGAGAGCAGCATTAGTGGCTGGGGGATCGCCTCGAAAGCCCCCAAGGCGAGCCTCGCGCGTTCGCGACCCAGGTCCAGTTGCATGCGTGCCTTCAGGCACGCCGCCAGATAGGGAGTCAACGATGCCAGCAGCCTTCGGGTGCTGTTCGGGTACGGACCCATGTCGCACCGACGCGGCAGCGCGATCTGACCATAGTGGAGATTGTCGAGCGCGAACACATTGCCGGCCGTGTGCATCAGGTCGGAGTGCTGACGCCAGAAATCCGAGTAGAACTCGGTTCGTCGGAACGCCTGCGCGCTCACCATGTCCTGTGACAGCGCCGGCACACCGAAGCCGTAGCCCGCCCGCTCGGCTGCCTCGCGCCAGGGTTCGATTCGGTGAAAATGCGCTGCGTAGGCCCGCTGCGCGGACTCCGGAATGTTGTCGGTGGCTGCGATTGCCGGACTTGCGCCGTCCCACCGATGGACGATCAACCCACCCCATTCGCCGCCCACGCGTGTCCGCAACGACACCATCGCGCGGCTGAGCGCCGCATCGTCCAGCATCGATCGATACAGGTGCGGAAGCACCGCCTTGATGATGTCGGCGGGATCTTCCGCGTGTTCAGAGCGTCCCATCAGCTGAGCGACTCCATGCGATCTTCGAGCGCCTTGACAAGCAATTCGCGCCGATTGCGGCAACCCAGCTTTGCCAGCAGCTGGCGGACCTGCGTCCTCACGGTCTCGCGTGAAACGCCGCGCCGCGCCATGATCGTTGCCGTGTCAGCGCCACCGAGCAGCAAGCCGTATACCGCATGCTCGGCGCGCGACAACCTTGACCCGAAAGCTTTGGGCTCCCCTCCTGCTTCACGTTCATGACCGAGGCTCCGCATTATGAGCTCGTCGAACTCGCTGGCCGGACACGCCTCGCGCATGGGCACCTCACGCTGGATCGCCAACGCCATTGCAATGGCCTGAACTGCAATCGCCAGAGCGGAATGCGTCCTCACTGGCCCACCCAACCAGCGAAGCAGAAGGGTCATTCCATCGTCGGTGGTCGTTCGATGCCGACGCCGTCCATTGTCCGTGCGCACCAATGCGGGTTGCTCCCCCGACTGCCAGCAGGCCATGCCACCAGCCCCATCATTGAACTGCAACTCCAGCCAGTCCATTCCATGCTGCGCGCGCATTGTTCTGAGCAACTCATGCATGGCGGCCGGATTGGTGACCAGTTCGAAGCTCACCCTCAGCACGTCATCCAGAGGGGTCAAGCATGGAGACTCGCCTGGCGGATCGCGACCATATGCTTTCGCTTTCGACTTCAGCATGTTCTCCGCCGCCGAACCAGATCGCTCGAAAATATATTCCCACCGGCAAAGTGCTGCAAGACGGCCCCGCGCTTGCGGGAAAAAGGGAACGACCCGTGGCAGTCCGTCCAATAGTTCGACGGTGATCGCTCTATCCCCCCTCTGGGTGATGACGCGCCAGTCACGCATGGAGACAGTATGCCGGGTGGGACAAATCGCTCCTTCAGCACACCATCGATTCGCTCGCGAGGCGAGTCACGCTGAAACAGGCAGTGCTGGACCGACCGAGTTGAAGCCACCGTGACCGAATCGCGTGATCGTCCATGCCCCGCAACCTTCGAACGATGTGTGATGCGTGAGAGAAATCGCTCGCTGACTGCACTGTTGATCAAGGCCTTCGGTAATGCCGGGGTGGACTCTGTGCGGAGCGGGAAGAGCTCTGCAAGCGCGAATGAAACGACAACCAGGGGAAGACAGATGAGCTACGAGGAACCGGCCGACAAGGGATATGTCTTGGGGCGCTGTGGGATTCAGCCCGAGTGGCGTCAAGGGCGCTGGCTGCTGGCGCTGTTGTGGCTGCTGCTCGGCCAGGCGGCGATGGCTCAATTGCCACTGCCGCTGGCGAATCCGAACCTGGGTGATATGCGCGAGATCCGCGTCGTGCGGCAGGTGGCGTCCACCCCGGACGGCGGCTTTATCGTACTCGGGGATTTTGGGCTATTCGCCAACCAGAATCGTCAGGGCATCGCCAGAATCAGCAACAACGGTGCGCTGCTGGACTGGCCGGTAGTCGCGGCTGGTGGGCCGGTGGAAGATGTGTTTGTGGCCGCACCCTATGTTTACTTCTCTGGCAGTTTCGGTTCCATCAACGGCCAGCCGCGTCGAGGACTGGCGCGGGTCTTGCTGGAAAGCGGCGAACTCGATCCGTGGAATCCCAACAGTGGGACTGCAGGCTACCGCTTCCGGGCCATCGTCGCCGATGGAACGCACGCCTGGGTCGGCGGCGAGTTCAGCAGTGTTGCCGGCGTGACCCGCAACAATCTGGTCAAATTGTCCGTCGACGGTGTCGGAGCGGTGGACCCGGATTGGGTCGCAAACGCCAATTCCCATGTCACCCGATTGCTGCTAGCCGAGGGTGCGCTGTTCGCAGTTGGCAACTTCACCAGCGTTAACGGTGAGCCGCGCGCACGCGCGGTAAAGTTGGCGCTTGCCGGTGGCGGCGCCCCGGACCCGACCTGGACACCGCAGTTCAGTGGCGAGATCAGCACCGCGGTAATCGACGGCGGCCAACTCTACGCAGTCGGCTGCTTCGGTCAGGTGAACGGAACCGGGCGCAGCTTCCTGGCGCGGATCACCACCAGCGGAAGCGGCGCCCTCGATGCGGCGTGGAATCCGGCGCCAAACGGCGGTTGCACCTATGCGCTCGGCGTGACCGCCACGTCCGTCTACGTGGGCGGTTTCTTCACCGCCGTCAATGGTGTGGCGCGAAGCCGACTGGCGCGGGTCAGCAAGTCCGCCCCTGGCAATGTCGATCCGCTGTTTGCACCGCAGGCGGACAATGCGACGTTCTTCGCACGCGAGTTCCCGGACGGCAACGTTCTGGTCGGTGGCCAGTTCGTGCAATGGGATGCGGCGTATCACCCCGGCCTGGTGCGCGTCAGTGGCAGCAGCGCGCAGCCTATCGGGCCTATCCTCTGGAGCGAGGGAATCGCGACCATCGCGGCCATGGTCCGCCAGCCGGATGGCAAGATCGTGGTCGGCGGCACCATCGCCCGGGTCGGCAACGATATCCGCCGTCACTTGCTGCGGTTGAACACCGATGGCAGTCTGGACGCCAGCTTCACCACCGGAACCGTGGGCAATGTCAGTGCCCTGGCGGTCAGTGGCGAGCACCTCTATGTAGGTGGGGGCTTCGGTTTGCTGGGTGGTCAGCCAGCGACCAATCTGGGTCGGATCTCGCTGGCCAGCGGCGCGCCGGACACGACCTGGGCTCCGGCGCCATTTGGCGAGGTGTTGAGTATCGCTCTGGATGAATCGGCCGGTCAGGTCTATTTCGGTGGCACCTTCACCCAGGTCGGCGGTGTTGGCCCGCGTGGTCGCGTGGCCCGCGCGTCAATTGCCACTGGCGTTGTGGACGGCTGGAATCCGGACGCCGGGGGAGTGGTCCTTAGCCTCGCGGTAGATACTGACGCCGTCTACGTGGGTGGTGACTTCGCGACCATTGCTGGCCAGCCACGGCAGCGACTGGCGAAGCTGGGCAAGGGTGTGCCCACCGCGTTGGATCCGACCTTCAGTGCCGACGCCAACCAGGTGGTCAGGGCCCTTGCGCTGGGTCCCTGGTCCACGCTGTATGTCGGCGGTTCCTTCAGCAATATCGCTGGTCTGGGCCGACCCGGCTTCGCCAGATTGTCACGGACGACCGGACAGCCTGATCCCAGCTGGACCACCTTCCTCAGTAGCGGCAGCGTCGATGCGTTGATCGCGACGCCCGATGCCATCTGGCTGTCCGGCTTCTTCTTCGCTGTCGGCGATCAGACTCGCAACTGGATCGCCCGCGTGTCCCACGCTGGCGAGGTCGCTCCGCTGTTTGCGCCAACGCCCAACAGCGCCGTGACCCGCATGGCGCTGGACGGTTCACGGATCTACATGAGCGGCTTCTTCAGCGAAGTGGGTGGCGTGCCACGAACCCGACTGGCCGCACTGCCCGTGGACGCGACGCCCGTGGCCACGGTCACGACCATCACCTCCGATGAGCCGGAGAACTCGCAACCTCATCAGGTGTACCGGGTCTCGGTCAATGTCTCTGGCAGTGGAAACGTGCCTGCCGCCAACCAGCAAGTGACGATCGAGGACGACCTCGGCGCCCTGTGCATTGTTTTCCTCGACACCGCAGGCAACGGTGGTTGCGAACTGGCCAGTCGCGAAGCGGGCACCCGCACGCTGACGGCGCGCTTCGCCGGTACTGCGCTGTTGCTTCCGAGCACCGATACCGAGCCGCACACCGTCGTCGCAACAAGCAGCACGCCGCCGATCAACCCGGCGCTGACGCTGCAGTCCTCAGGTCAGGTCGTTGCCACGGTGCGCCTGAGCGATGGCAGTGTCGTCATCGCCGGTCAGTTCAACCGTGTGGGCGGGCTGCCGCGACGCGGTTTGGCCAAGCTTCTGCCTGACGGCAGCGTGGACGCGAGTTTTCAGGTCGATGTGATCGGCGCGGTGTCGGCGCTGGCACGCGACGGCAATGATAATCTTTACGTGGTGGGCAGCTTCGGCCACATCGATGGCGTCCTGCGGCGCAACGTCGCCAAGCTGGATGCCGCCGGCAATGTCCTTCTCGGCTGGAGCGCGGGAGAGACCTGTGTTTCGACCAGCCTCCCGGACGTGGTTGTGGACCCGGCGGGCGACCTTATCCTGCCCGGATGTGCGCAATTCATCGCTGGCTCGCCCAACAGCTATCGTCTCGAACTGCTCAAGCTGGCTGGCAATAATGGCGAGCGCCTCACCGATCTGTCTGCCGTGGTGACAACCAATTCCACCAGCATCTTCCCCATCGTCGGGACTCGCATGCTCGACGGTCAGTTGTATGTGCACGGTCGCTTCGAAGCCATCAACGGTACACCCAGGGAGAATCTCGCCCGCCTGTCGGCCGGCGGGGTTGTCGACCCGGCATGGAACCCGGCGCCGGATGGCCTGGTCCGCGCAGTACTGGGCGATGGCAGCGGAGGCGTCCATGTGGCCGGAGCCTATACAGTCATTGGTGGGCAGAACCAGCCTTTCTTGGCCCGCCTGGATGCCGACGGTACGGTCGACGCCGGATTTTCCGCCACGTCCAATAGCGAAGTTCGAGCGTTGCTGCCGATCGCCGGTTCGCTGGTGGTGGCCGGCAACTTCACCGAGATCGGCGGGGCGGCTCGATCTTTCATTGCGCGGATCGATCCGGCCACAGGCGGCGCCCAGAACGCGTTCATGACACCGGCAGAATTCCTCTCCGCCGCAGTCATTGCGCATCTTGGAAGTTCCTTGTGGGTGGCCCAGAACGGACACATCTACGGCGCCGAGTTCGTCGAGGCCATGGGCGCGATGCGCTTTGACCTGGGCAGCGGGTCTGTCCTGCCGAGTTCCCTGGTAACCCGCCCAGCCATCGTCCAGGCGCTCGCCCGCCAGGCCGACGGCAGCACGCTGATTGGCGGCTTCTTCGCCGTGCCGGGGAGTGGCTACCGCAATCTGGTCCGTACGACGCCAACAGGCGCGCTCGACACCACGTTCCAGCCCCAGATTACCAGCCCGGTAACCGCCATCAAGGTGGATGACCAGGCAGCGATCTTTCTGGCCTCAGGCATTGCTGTCCGCAAGTTGCTACCCGATGGCAGTTTCGCGCCCGGCTTTGCAAGCAACCTGAACTCCTCGGTGCTGAGTCTGCTGCTGGTACCTGACGGCGTGCTGGCAGGCGGCAACTTCAGCAGCTCGTCTGGCCTTACCCGTCGCGGCATCGCAAAGCTCGACGCCCAAACCGGGGTGGCCGTGGCGGGCTTTGATGCCGGGCTGTCTTCGCCTGCCACCGTCCGGACGATCCAGTCTGATGCCAGCGGTGCGCTCTACATCGGCGGCTCCTTCACCCAGGTGGCCGGGGTTGGTCGGGCCAATCTTGCAAAACTGGATGCGTCAGGCGCGTTGATCGCTGGCTGGTCTGCAAATGCCAGCAGCACCGTAAGGTCGATGCTCGTCCACGACACGGCTGTATATGTCGGGGGGGATTTCAGCTCAATTGCCGGCGTCACACGACGCGGCATTGCACGACTGACAACCGCGGATGGCGCAGTGGATATGAGTTGGGATCCGGCGGGCGCACGGTTCGCGAACGTGTTGGCTCTGGCAAGAGCCAACGACGGTGGCATATTCGCCGGGGGCGCCTTTGTCCGAATCGGGAACGCCTACCGCAGTCGCGCCGCCAAGCTCGATCCGGTCACCGGACAGGCAGATCCCAGCTGGAACCCCAGCTTTGACTCGACGGTCCTTGCCATCCTCGCCGGCTATGGCGATACGCCAACGCGCAGCCCGGATGCGGGCGTGCTCCAGGACGTTGCCATTGGCGGGAGCTTCGAGTTTGCCGGCGGCACGGTCATGCCGGGATATGTCGTTGTTCCCCCGCAGGGTACGCCTCAGACCGATGCGATCTTCTGCAGCGGCTTCGAAACAGCGACATGCGCTGGACAGCCTTGAGTTTGCTGTCGAGCCAGCGCTCAGACGGAATTGTTGAACATCCTCACCAGGCGAGGAGGACTCATGCGCACAGCCCGTAAACAGCACTCAGCCCGTCTGTCCAGCGGACTATTCCACCTGGCATGCACCACGCTTTTGCTGGGCGTGGCCCAGGCTCAGGTGGCACCCGGCGGTCTGCCGATCCCAACCTATGCCGACTTCGGCGATCCAAACGACCAGTTCGGTAGCGTCATCGACGCCGACGGCGATTGGATGGTGGGCATGTCGTCGATGCCGGACGGCAGGGTGCCGTCTATGTCTATCGGCTCGAGAGCGGCAGCTGGACTCAGGTACAGAATCTCATCGAGCCGACACCGGACACCTTTGGTACGCGGTTTGGCTACAGTCTGAGCGCACAGGGAGGACGACTGTTCGCTCATGGGCAGTGCTGCGGCGCCTACTACCTGTATGCCCGGGATGGGCAAGGTGATTGAGGTGATCCGCGCCGCATCACCGATCGACTGGAAGGCACCGGCCTGCTGGATCTGGGTATCGACGTTGAAAACGAGCTCTCGCGCTACTACTGTGCCAGCTGTGGCTGTCATCTCCTGGCCGAGTCGTCTGCAGTTTCGCGTCGTGCGCATCGGGACGCTGGACGATCCGTCCTCGATTGCACCGGCAATCAACATCTGGTCTGCCACTGGCGCGAACGCAACTGGCGCGTAGATCATCGCTCTACGCGCGCCGGAACCGCGCTACTTCCAGGTTGCGCCCTACATGGCCTCGCTCAGTTCGAAGCCCGAGCGGAAGATGTCATCGGCGGGGGGCAGGTCGTCGTCGAGGATCAGTCCGGTGCCCTGCAACTGCTCGGGCGAGGCGCCATTGATGACCCCGACGATCAGGAAGAAACGCTCGTCGGGCTCGGGGAGGGTGTCGCCCAGCACCGGCACGTCGACCATCAGGCTGGTCTGCCCGGCCGCTATGCCGCGCGGGGTGGGACCGTGGCCAACGTAGTCCACGCCGTCTGTAGCGTCGTCGTCGAGCGTGACGGTAAGGAACTCGGTGTTTCGTCCGGAGACGGTTGATAGCCTAACCACGAAGCGGCAAGGCCTGCTGCCGGTGTCGCCCTCGATGACGCTGCAGCCGCCATCGTCGATGGCCAGGATCGGCGCCGGATCGTTGTCGACAATACTTACCGTTGCACTGCTGGGGCTGCCCAGACTGGCGCCGCCGGTGGGGTTGGACAGCACGAGGGTGAAGCTCTCGGTCTGCTCGTGCAGGGTATCGTCGATGAGCATGATCTGCACATTCTGGCTGGTCTGGCCGTCGGCGAATTGGAGCGTGCCACTGGTGGCGAGGTAGTCCTGTGGCGCGACGGCGCTGCCGTTGACGGTGGCGTAGGCGACCGAGATCGCGCCCTGGCTGCCGCCGCTG
>JBGTIE010000599.1:0-2300 GCA_041745855.1 Lysobacterales bacterium
GGCCGTATTCGGGCCAGCCGCCGGCGAGCAGGCCTGTGGCGACGTCGGTCCTGGGCGCCTGCTGGAACCGGCCTTGCTGCTGGACGCACTGATCGGCATGCGCGTAGGCGATCAACTGGCCGGTCTGCGTATCCTGGTCAGTGCCGGTCCCACCTTCGAGGATCTCGATCCGGTGCGCTTCATTGGCAACCGCAGCTCGGGCCGGATGGGCTTTGCGATTGCCGAACAGGCCGCGCTGATGGGGGCGACCGTCACGCTGGTCGCCGGCCCGACCGCGCTGCCCGATCCACCGCGCTGCGACCGGATTGACGTACGCTCGGCCGAGCAGATGCTGCGGGCGGTAGTCGACCGGATCGAGCAGACCGACGTCTACATCGGGGCGGCCGCGGTCGCTGACTACCGCCCGGTCGCTCCGCGGCCGACCAAGATCAAGAAGAGCGCCGAGGCCATCGAGATAAAGCTGGTGCGTAACCCCGACATCCTCGGCACGCTGGCCGGACGCGAGCAGCGGCCGTTCCTGGTCGGTTTCGCCGCCGAGACCGACGAGGTGCTGCATTACGCCCGCGGCAAACTCGAGGCCAAACGGCTGGACATGATTGCGGCCAACCAGGTCGGGGTGGCCGGCGCCGGCTTTGACAGTGAACAGAACGAGCTGACCCTGCTCTGGCCGGGCGGTGAGCTGATCCTGCCGCGGGCGAGCAAGCGCGAACTGGCCCGCGCCCTGCTGGAGGTAGTTCGCGATCGCCTGCAGACGCCTCGCGCAGGAGCCAAGGCATGACCGTGCAGGTGCAGTTGAAAATCCTCGATCCGCGCCTGGGCAGTGAGTGGGAGCTGCCGACCTATGCCACCAGCGGGTCGGCCGGGCTCGATCTGCGTGCCTGCCTGGACCAACCGTTGACACTGCAGCCGGGGCAGAGCGAGCTGATCCCGACCGGTCTTGCAATGCATCTGGGCCGCACCGATCTGGCTGCGATGATCCTGCCGCGCTCGGGCCTGGGCGCACGCCATGGGATTGTTCTGGGGAACCTGGTCGGGCTGATCGATTCGGACTATCAGGGCCCGCTGATGGTGTCGTGCTGGAACCGATCGACCCGACCCTTCACGATTCAAGTGGGGGAACGCATCGCGCAGATGATCATCGTGCCGGTGCTGCAGGCACGTTTCGAGGTGGTCGAGGACTTCGCCGCCAGCGATCGGGGGGCCGGCGGCTTCGGCCATAGCGGTCGCCGATGAGCCGGGCGCGTTACACTTGCATGCTTGGGCGCCATGCGGCAGATCAGCGACCGTGATCGCAGCAGCGCCTCCGACCCGACGCGAGTCAAGAGCGATCCCATGGCCGAACAGTCCGCCAACCCCGTGACGCGCAACGCACTGCAGGATCGCTTGAAGGGCGTCAAGCTGCCCGATCCGAAGGCGCTGACCAGCACCGTGCTGGGCCTGCTGCTGATCCTGCTGGGGCTGCTGTTCCTGCGCCAGGGATATGATGGCCTGCGAACCGAGCAGAAGCGCGCCTCGCTCAGCCGGAGCGCCAACGAGATCGCGCGTGAGGTGAGTTCGCTGATCGGCAGCATGCAGGCCAACCTGCTGCTCGTCACGACCGATCCTTTGTTCGTCAGTGTCTTCGCGCGGGGTGTCGCGGAAGCCGACCTCAGCGGAGCCGGTCAGCGGTTGCGGGCGTCGCTGCCGGACGTACTTGAGTATCACCTGCTGCCGGCGCCGGTGCTCGAGTCGGTCAGCGCGGATATGGCCAGCTTCGGCTATGCCCGGATCGAGATGCTGCTGGAGAGCGAACGCAGCGGCAAGCCGGCCGACGTGCAGATCCACAAGGCAAGAATCGGCGAAGACTTTCGGGTCGTGCTGGCGGCGCCGATGCTCGAGGGCGAGCGCCTCATCGGTCATGTGCTGGCCGAGTTTCCATACCGGCCGGTGGCGACGATCACCGAAGGGCGCCGCAACAGTGCCGGTGCCCTCGACCTGATCCAGGGTGACGTCCGAAGCACCCCCTTCGCGCTGGCCAACCTGGGTGCCGGTCGGGTCGGCTTTGATGCCGAGCAGGTCAGCGTGCCGGGCACCCGTTTGCGGCTTGCCTACAGCGTCGTCGAACCCTTCATCCTGTTCGGGCCCAAGTCTTCGGTGCAGGGACTTGTGCTGGGCATGACCGCCTTGCTGGCGGGGCTGGCGCTGATGGCTTTCCGGGCTCAGCTGGAAGGCATCATCGCCCGCACCCGCGGCGGCGCGGCCAGCGCGCGGGCGCCGACCCTGAAGGAAACCCTGGCGCAGGCGCAGGCGCCATCGCAGAA
>JBGTIE010000600.1:0-1793 GCA_041745855.1 Lysobacterales bacterium
CGGCACCGGCAACGCGCTGGCGGTGATCGCGCGCTTTGAGCACGTCACCGAGTGGGTCACCCACTTCGGTGAGCGCGGCCTGCCCGCCGAACAGGTCGCCGCCCGTGCCTGCGCCGAACTGGACGCCTGGCTGGCCCACGAGGGCGCGGTCGGTGAGCATCTGGCCGATCAGCTGCTGCTACCGATGTGGCTGGCCGGCGGCGGCGAGTTCAGCTGCGGCGAGCCCAGCAGCCACCTGCGCAGCAACGCCGAGGTACTGCAGAGCTTCGGCGCGGCGAAGGTGCGGATCGAGCCGATGCAGGAAGGTGTATGGCGGGTGACGGTTGCCAGCGACAACGGGCCGGTACGCGCATCGGACGAATCGACGGTTTCTCTGACCAAAGTACGATAGGTCGACTCGTTTCGACACTCCGAGAGGGATCCTCAGCCCGGTTCAAGCCCGTTGATGCGGTTTGCGGGGCTCACCGACATCCTACGCGCACGCCGCCACTCTTCTGGGCCCTGTGCCCTGTGCCCTGAGCCCTGGGCCCTCCAAAGATGCGGTTCGCGGAGCTCACCGACATCCTACGCGCCAGTCCGCGGCTCTACTGGGCCCTGGGCCCTGAGCCCTGGGCCCTGCTTTTCCTGACCCCTCACCCCTCAGCCCTCACCCCTGCCCTCACCGATACTCCCGATGACACGCCTCACACTGTCGGTCGACGTCTACCAGGCGCGTGGCCAGGGTGCTGCAGTCGGGGCTGGCGATGGCGTGCTGCAGGCTCTGCTGCAGGGCCAGGTCGAGTTTGCCGAAGTGCTCGTTCTGTTCGGCCCGAAAGGCGCTGCGGCTGTCCAGGCTCAGGCTCAGCAAGCGCGTCAGTCGCTCGCGGTTGGCCAGGTCCTCGCAGCGGTTCGCGGCGGCGGCCTCGGCGATATGGTCCAGATCGGCTTGCATGACCGCCATCAGGCCGCGCGGATAGATGTTGCGGTAACGCTGGTTGTTGGCCACTGACAGCGCCAGCATCGCGCCGATGAGCAGCCCGATCAGCACACCCGTCAGCGCCGCCCCGGCGCGACCGCCCTCAGCTGGCATTCGACATGTGCCGGATGGCCGCGCCTGCTGACAGCTGCTGCTGCAGAAGCGAGCAATGGAGCCATTCACGGAGCGGAACAGAGTTTCGGGTCGGAAAGAGCAGATCGACAAGCGTCATGGCAGAGTCGGGACCATTTCAGGGAGCGCAAGAATAGCCGACTGTCAACGCTTGAAAACGATGCCGCTGGGGCGCTATTGATAGGGCTGCGGGGCGGGTGTGGCGGATTGTTCCGGCATTGGGCTCAAGTTCGATCGCGTTGCAGTGTATGGTGCTCGCCGGAGCGAGCGTGAAGGTCTCGCCGGGGCGTCGAGGCGGCCAGCGGTGGCGGTCGAACGGCGGATGTGGGGGTAGCGTCGGCGCAGGATCGTGCCGATATGGGGAAGGAGCTCTGCAGGGATGACTTTGCTGCGCCAGATCAACCCGGTTCCGTTGTTGATTGCGATATTCGTGCTTTGTTCGGGCGCACTGGTGGTGGCCAGCTGGTCGCTCGGTCAGGGGATCGAGCGCAACGGCATCATGGTCCAGGCGGTGGGCCGCGAACGGCTTGCCGCGCAGCGATTGATGCGCTGGCTGCTGGAACTGCAGCACGCGCCGGACCGGGCCGCCTTCGAACGCGCACAAAACGGCTTGCGGCAGGATCTGGACAGCATTGACCGGACCCTGGACGTACTCGCCGGAGGCGGCACGCTGGAGCTGACGCCGGAGTCGAGCTTGCGGCTGGCG
>JBGTIE010000601.1:0-4297 GCA_041745855.1 Lysobacterales bacterium
TCGGCGCGCGCATCGACGTGGTGATGGGCGACCGCGCCCAGTTGCGCCGACAGCGCGGCGATGCGCGCGGTCTCGGCGCCGTCGAAACCACCGGTGTCGATGGTCAGCGTCGCCACCGCATAGCCCTGCGTCTGCAACCAGCTGACGCACCAGCTGGTATCCAGACCACCGGAAAAAGCCAGCGCGCACAATCCCTTGGAGCTGTCCATGGTCATCCCTGAAGTTTGGTCGGAGGCAGCGCGAAGGCACCGAACAGGCTCGCCGGCAGCGCGTCCAGGAACTGTCGGCGTCCGCCCAGCCATTCGGCACTGCGTAACAGATCAGTGGCGGCCTGCTCCAGTCCGAGCTGGCCCAGTCCGCCCAGATGGCTGGCACCGGGTTCGCGCTCGGCCTGGAAACTGCCATCGGCCAGTTCATCGGCGACCTGGCGATAGGCGTCACGGAACGGCAGCCCCTCGGCGGCCAGCCGACTGGCTCGGTGGGCAGCGTAGAGTTCATCGCTCATGGCCGAATCGCAGCGCTGCGGATCGAGCTCCAGGCCGTCGATCACGCGCGTGAGCACATCGAACAATCCGCCGGCCAGGTCAATCGCCCGCAACAGTGGCGCCTTGCCGAGTTGGAAGTCGCGGTGATAGCTCGACGGCAAGCCGCTCATGATCTGGCGATGACTGGCGGCCAGCCCGTACAGCTCTCGACAGCGGGCCCGGCCCAGTTCGGCGACGTCCGGGTTGCGCTTGTTCGGCATGATCGACGAGCCGGTCGTCGCCGCCACAGGCAGCTTGAAATAGCCGAACTCCTCACCCGAATACAGGACCAGATCCCAGCACAGCTTCTCCAACCCGAACGCCACCGAGGCAATCCAGTCGAGCAGCGCCTGACCATGCCGAGCGCGTCCGTTCTGGACGTCGATCGTCGCCCGCTGGACCCGGCTGAAGCCGAGCAGCCGGGCGCTGTACTCACGGTCTATAGCGAGCGGCACGCCAAATCCCGCCGCCGAGCCGGCCGGGCAGCGATCAAGCCGCTGCCACAATCCGGGCAGCGCTTCGAGTTCCTCGATCAAGCCATCGACGAAGGCCATCGCCCACTGGCCCACGCTGCTGGGCATCGCCCTGCGCAGATGGGTGTAGCCTGGCAGCGCCTGCTGCGCATGGCGCTTGCCAAAGCGGTGCAGGCTGCGTCCCAGTTGAAGCAGGCCCTGGCCCAGATCGAGCACAGCCTGACGCTGCAGCAGACGCAAGGCGAGCACGACCTGATCATTGCGCGAACGGGCCAGATGGATTCGCTTTCCGATTTCGCCGAGGCGCACGGTAAGCGCAGCCTCGATCGCGGTGTGGCCATCCTCCAACGCCGGATCGATCGCCAGCTGACCTACCCGACTCTGCTGGTACAACTCGCCCAGCGCCGTCTGTAGCGCCTGCGCATCGCTGGCTGCGAGCAGGCCGACCTTGCCCAGCATGCGCGCGTGCGCGGCGCTGCCGAGGCAATCAAAAGGCAGCAGTTGCAGGTCCAGTTGCGGATCCTCGCCGACCGTGAAGCGATGAATCGCCTCGTCCAGCGGCAGACCCTTGGCCCAAAGCGTACTTGCGGGCATCAGCCTTCCTCGCGCACCAGCATCGTGCCCGAGCCTTCGTTGGTGAAGATCTCCACCAGCAGCGCGTCGGCCTGCACGCCGGACACCAGGTGCACCGACTGCACCTCGTGGTTCAACGCATGCTTGATCGCGGCCGACTTCGGCAGCATCCCTGCGCTCAACTCACCGCGCGCTTCCATCTCTTCCAGCTTGGCCAGCGTGGCGTAGCTGACCAGCGAACTCTGGCTCTGCACATCGCGCAGCAGCCCGGGGACACCCATCATGAAGAACAGCTTCTCGGCACCTAGCGCGGCGGCGATGTGCGCGGCGACGGTGTCGGCATTGGTATTGAAGACCTGACCCTCGCTGTTTCCGGTGAGCGGTGCAATCACCGGAACGTAATCCTTGGCGGTCAGATCCAGCAACAGCTTCGGATCGATGCCCTCAATGTCTCCGACCAGCCCAAAATCGAGCAGTTTGTCGGTACCGCCCTCGGCGCCCAGATAGAGCGGCGCCCGCTTGCGCGCTCGCACCATTCCCGCGTCCACCCCGGTCAGCCCCACCGCCGGCACCGCGACCCGATTGAGCTCGGCGATCAGCTCGTTCTGGACCACGCCCGCCAGCACCATCCTGGCTGCGTCCAGCACCTCCGGCGAAGTCACTCGCCGGCCGTGATGCTTCTCCACTGGCAACTCCAGCTTCTCGCACAGTTGATCGAGCCGCTTGCCACCGCCATGCACGATGACCAGCCGGATCGACAAGGTCCACAGCACGCCGAGCTGCTCGACCACCTTGCGCCGCGTATCCGGATCATCCAGCACCTCACCGCCGAGCTTGACCACGAAGGTCTTGCCACGGAATTCGCGCAAGTATTTTGAGAGGCCTTTCAGGGCGTCGTAGGGATTCGGAGCAAATGGCATGGTGTGTTTTTCCTCGGATTGTAATGATTGTTTTTGGGGACAAGAGCGGTTTTAGGTTTCAAGTTTCAGGTTTTAGGGTAAGAGCCAGAGCGAAGAGCCAGATCCAGAGCAGGAGCAAGATCAAGAGCTTCGCCAGCGGGCTGGCTCCTACAAGGGCGGAAGCAAGAGCAAGAGCGGGAGCAAGGGCGAAGGGCGCCTCTTGGTCGTCACCGCGACGCGGTTCACGCCATCGCTCTTGATCTACCTTAAAACCTAAAACTTAAAACCTGAAACAGCTGGTGATTGCACTATTCATTTCGCTCCCTCGAACCCAAAAATCCAAGCAAGCACCCCCATCTGAACCCAAACCCGATTTGCCGCCTGCTGCACCACCAACGACCGCTCTGAATCAAGCACTTCTGCCGCGATTTCAAGATCGCGGCGGACGGGGAGGCAGTGCATGAAGACGGCGTCAGGGTCGGCGCGGTCGAAGTGGCTCAGGCGTGGCATCCAGTGCACCAGGGATGGGTCGTTCGGCGCTACGCAGCTCTCCCCCAGCGTCGATCCCCACGCCTTCGCATACAGGATCTGCGCGCCGGCCAGCGCCTCGGCGTGAGATTGCGTATAGCGCACCTTGCCGCCGCTCTGCGCCGCCAGCGCCTCGGCTTGCGCGCATACGGTCTGGCCCAACGCATAGTCCGGGGGCGCGGCGACCGTCACCTCGCAGCCCAGCGCGGCAGCGGTCAGCAACAGGGAATTCGGCACCGCCCGCGGCAGCGGCTTGCGGTGTGGTGCCCAGCTCAATGCAATGCGCAGGCCCGAAGTCTCACCAAAGCGCTCGCGCGCGGTGAGGAGGTCGGCCAGCCCCTGGCACGGGTGCTCGCGCGCAGATTCAAGGTTGAAAACCGGCACGCTGGCATGCCGCTTGAAGGCCTGGATCGTGGCATCGGCATCTTCCTCGGTCAGTGAGCCGGTGCGCGAGAAGGCCCGCAGGCCGATCGCATCGACATACTGGCTCAACACCGGCGCCGCCTCGCGCACGTGTTCCGGACAGTCGCCGTCCATCCGCACGCCGTCGCGTACCTCCAGCTTCCAACTGCCGGCGCCGACTTCCAGCGGCAAGGCGCGGCCCCCGAGCCGGTATGCGGCCTGATCCATCGACACCCGCGTGCGCAAGGAGGGATCGGCGAACAGCAGACCGAGCGTGCGTCCGGCCCTGCGCCGCTGGTCATCGCCCGTCTTGAACGCGGCGGCGAGGCAACCGCCGGACGTCACCACCCGGGCCAGCTCCTCGAAGGCGCGGGGCCGCTCCTCTGGGGCGAGGTACATCAACGAGTACCAGCCCACCGCCCCAGCCAGGGATCCGTCCGCGAAGGGCAGCGCGCGCAGATCGGCCAGCTGGAACGGGTGGTCGGGGTAGTCGCGGCGGGCGACCCGGATCATCTCCGGGGACAGATCCACCCCATGCGGTGTCAAGCCTTGGGACGACAGGTACGGCGCCAGCCGGCCGGTGCCGCACCCGACATCGGCGACGTCCAGCCCGTTCCCTCCCCCGCGCACGAGCTGGCAGAACAGGCCGAGGACAGCCTGCTCGATCGGCATCCGGTCGAGCAGGTCGACGAGCTTCTCGACGTAGAGCTCAGCGAGGACGTCATGCGCGTCGCGCAGCTCCCGTGTCTTGACGTCCACGAGGGCACGCTATCGGCAGCGCTTCGTCGACGCCGAGGGTCGCCGCGCGCGTGGACCGTCAGAGCGGTTTCTCGAACCAGTGGTCCTGGAAGCGTGCGGGATGGGCTGACGGCGCAGGCACCTTGCTGAAGCCGCACAC
>JBGTIE010000602.1:0-2495 GCA_041745855.1 Lysobacterales bacterium
TCGGCACGATCGCCGCTGACAGCGATAACGCTGGCAGCGCCAGCGTCATGCGCAGGTAATCGCGCCGCCGGCTCATTCGGCCGCGGCCTGGACGCGCGCTTCCGGCAGCACGCAGCGGAAGATAGAACCCTTGCCCATCTCGCTTTCGATCTCCAGTCGCCCCTGGTGGATCAGCAACACATGCTTGACGATGGCCAGGCCCAGCCCGGTGCCGCCACTCTCGCGCGAGCGGCTGGTGGACACGCGATAGAAGCGCTCGGTCAGCCGCGGCAGATGCTGCTCGGGAATGCCCAGCCCGCTGTCGACCACCTCGAAGGCGGCGCCGTCGGGGTGCTCCCGCCAGTTCAACACGATCTGGCCACCGGCCGGGGTGTAGCGCACCGCGTTGACGACCAGGTTGGAGAAGGCACTGCGCAGATCCTTGCTTGAGCCAAGCAGATCATGGGATGCCACCTCGCCCACATTGATCCGGTGCCGGCCCTGGCTGAGCGCGCGGGCATCGCGCTTGAGCCCGTCGAGCACCTGCGCCATCGGCAGTGTTTCGTCGACCGGAGAGCCCTGCGCGTCCAGCCGCGACAAAGTCAGCAGATCCTCGACGATGTGGCGCATGCGCTGGCATTGGCCTCGCATGTCCTCCAGTACCGGTTCCCACTCCGGCAGTTCCTCGACCTCGACCGCGTCCAGATAGCCAGCCAGCACGGTCAGCGGGGTGCGCAACTCGTGCGAGACATTGGCGACGAAATCGCGCCGGACCTGTTCCAGGTGAAGCAGCTGGGAGATGTCGCGCACCACCAGCAAGCGCAGCCCGCGGCCGTAGGCGATCATCCTGAAACTCAGCCGCAGGTGATCGTCGGTCGGCGCCGGCACGTCCAGCAGCGCTTGCCGCTGCGGCTCGTCGGCGAGCCAGCGGGTGACTCGCGGATGGCGCACCAGATGGCTGATCGGCGTGCCCAGGTCGGACTTTGGGCGCAGCCCCAGCAAGCGTTCGGCGGCGGCGTTGAACCATTGAATCGTGCCCTTGCCATCGAGCACGATGGTGCCGTCCGGAAGCGCGGCAGCGGCGTTGCGGAAGGCCGCCAGTGCGTCCAGCAGGCGGCGCCGGACCGAGCGATCACGCGCCTGCCGGCGCCGGATCAGCTCGGCGACGATGCGCCAGGGGCCGAAGTCCGGCAGTTCCTTGCGCTGACCCAGCAGCGCCTGCTGCAGGCGGTAGAGCTGGAACAGATGAAAGCCCAGCAGCCCGGCCAGGCTGAGTGCCAGCACGGCGGCGAGTTGTCCGACGGCCAGCCCCAACAGCAGGGCAGTCAGCAGGACCGCGAGAATACGGACGAGGGAACCGCGCCAGCTGCGTCGCAGCCAGGCGCTCATTCGATCGTCGAGAACCGGTAGCCTGCGCCGCGCACGGTCTGGATGTACTTGTCCACCGCGAACGGCTCCAGACTCTTGCGCAGGCGCCGGATGTGGACGTCCACGGTGCGCTCCTCGACGTAGACATTGCTGCCCCAGACATGGTCGAGCAGCTGACTGCGGCTGTAGACCCGCTCCGGATGGCTGATGAAGAAGCTCAGCAGGCGGTACTCCGTAGGCCCCAGAGCGATGCTGTGGGTGCCGACGAAGGCGCGGTGGGCGGCGGTATCCAGGACCAGATCGCCCTGCTTGACGACCTGGCCGTCAGAACCCGGGTTGGCCCGTCGCAGCACCGCCTTGATCCGGGCGATCAGCTCGCGAGTCGAGAAGGGCTTGACCACATAGTCATCTACGCCGGTATCCAGGCCGATGACCCGGTCATCCTCTTCGCCGCGGGCGGTCAACATGATCACCGGGATCTCGCGGGTCAGTTCCTCGCGCTTGAGCCGGCGCGCGTACTCCAGACCGCTCATGCCCGGCAACATCCAGTCGAGCAGGATCAAGTCGGGCAATTTTTCGCCGATGGCATGCTGCGCCGCAAGCGCGTCCTCGGTCGGGATCGCCTCCATCCCGGCGCGACGCAAGGCAAAGGCGATCATGTCCCGAATGGCCCGCTCGTCTTCGACAATCAGGATCCGCTGCGTCATTGGTTTGCAATCCCGGTGAAATCAACCCTAGGATTGAAGCGAAGTTGCATGTCGGGATTGTGACAGTTTCGGGAAAGAATGAGTTGAGTTGGGATCATCGAACTAAAGCACAAAGGGCTGACTCAGGGAGCAGGGAGGGCTGAGGGCTGAGGGCTGGGATCAGAAGAGCAAGAGCGTTTCGAAGTCGCTCTCCATCTAAAGCAGCGATCGCAAGCCAAAAGCACCAAATGCCTCGAAACAGCAAGCCTGACCCCTCAGCCCTCTGCCCTGCTCTCAAGGCAAACTGCGCAGCCGCTCCTGCGTATATCGATAGCCGATCTCCACCGCGCGGTCGAACTGGCGCCAGTCCAGCAGGTCGATCTCGTTGACCGGGGGCCGCAGGACCAGATCGGAGGCGGCCAGGTTGGCGGCGGCGGTGGCGGCCGAGTTGACCATGCCGGC
>JBGTIE010000603.1:0-2502 GCA_041745855.1 Lysobacterales bacterium
TGGCTCGCGAGCAGCCGGGCCTGGCCGACTCGGCCGCAGACCTGAGTCCGCCCAAACTCCCGCGCGCGCTGCCCAAGGCGCTCAGCGAAACCGAGGTCGAAGCCTTGCTGCGCGCACCCGACATCGACACCGCGCTGGGCCTGCGTGACAAGGCGATGCTGGAGCTGCTGTATGCCAGCGGGCTGCGGGTCAGCGAGCTGGTCGGTCTGCCCGCCGCGTCGCTGAGTCTGGCGCAGGGGGTGGTGCGGATCTTCGGCAAGGGGCGGAAGGAGCGGCTGGTCCCGCTGGGTGACGAGGCGCAGCACTGGATCGAGAAGTTTCTGGCGCAATCGCGGTTGGAACTGCTGGCTGGCCGGCAGAGCAGCGCCCTGTTCGTCACCCGCCGCGGCGGCGCGATGACGCGGCAGGCCTTCTGGGCGCTGATCAAGCGCTATGCGCTCGGCGCTGGGGTACGCAACACGCTGTCACCGCACAGTCTGCGCCATTCTTTCGCGACCCATCTGCTCAACCACGGCGCCGATCTGCGGGTAGTCCAGCTGTTGCTCGGCCACAGCGATCTGTCGACGACCCAGATCTACACTCTGGTTGCGCGCGAGGGTCTCAAGCGCCTGCACCAGCAGCATCACCCGCGCGGTTGATGGCCAGGATTCATGGATCGGGATTCGGCGGCGCTCCGTTCACCGCAGGGGCGGGCCGGCTGGTCGCAAGGGACAAGACCGGAGCGAAACTTGAGCGCACACTGGAGGTCAGTGGTGTACACAAAAAGACGAGGATGCGCCAATGCCACGCCCTATTGCATTTTACCGACCCGGATTTTGTCTCCGGAATCCCCGCACCAGCTGGCCGGTGCTGGGCCTGGCGATCGGCTGGCTGGGTCTGACCGCGATACTGCCGCTGGCATTCGAGAGCGGTTCGGCAGCGCCGGTGACCATCCAGGTCAGCCCGGAAGCCCAGCGCGAACGCCTGCAGCAATTCTCCGAAGCCCTGATGTGGCCACTGGGGCTGGCGCCGTTGGGCGCCACGGAACAGGACTCGATCGAGCCGGGTCCGGTGCGGCCGGCGAATTGCTCATAGCAGGGGCGTATCCAGGCTTTCCAGCGGGCCACCGGCAAGCTGCTCGACAGTCTTGATCAGTTGCCCGGTCGACACTGCACGTCGTGGCATCAGTGCCCGCACCACATCATCCAGACTCTGTTCGCCCCCGCTGGCCGCGCGCAACTCGCGATCGATGTCTCGAAACAGCACCACGGCGCGCGAAGTCGTCCGGCCGGCTGATCGAGGCTCACGCAGGGTCTTGACCTTGCGACTCCAGTTCGCCTGCCAGTCCATCGCGGCCTCAAAACGGGCTTGAGTGATGCCGCCGGAACGGCGAAGCAGCTCCAGACCGTAATACTCGGCCAGCCCCTCGCTGATCCAGTCGTCGTCATCTTCCGCACCGCGGATGCGGGTGATCACGTGGGTCAGCTCGTGCAGCAGGGTGCTGGTGCCGTTCTCGCTGATCAACGGGCGATCGGCGTGCAGATAGAGCGAGTTCGGGCCGGACAGACCACCACGCCACATCGGCTCCGGTCCGATCACGATCAGCATCTTGCCCGGCAGCTTGCCAAAGGCCCGGCGCATCTCCGGCATCGTGTGGCCGATCAGCGTCAGCATCTCCATCCGGCGCGGGGCCAAACCGGCGGGTCCTGCAATAAAGACATGCGTACCGTCGATCAAGTCACGCCGCACACCCAGCTTGCCGGCAATCATCCAACCCACCGGACGGTCGAAGCCACGCTCGGGAATGTTGATGCGGAAGCGGTCGCCCTTGTCGCGCGGCCAGGGCGATTCGTAATGCCAGCCCGCGGGGCCATCGAAGCTCAGCCAGGAGCGCGAACGCGCACCACCGCGCGTGCGCACTTTCGCGGCCGGAAATACATGATCGCCGCGGAACAGGGCCCAGTCCTTCTCGAAGCGGGCGCGATAGCTGCCGTTGCTGCGCCGCTGGTCGATCCGGGCACGATAGCGCAACACGCTGGGGCCCTCCGGCCGCCATACCATCCGATCGCCGTAGCGCTCGAGGCTGCCCTTGCCCTTGTGGATCTCGATGTCGCTGTAGCGGCGCGTGCTCATCGCCATGTCCAGCTGGACCACCCGGGCACTGCCGGCGCCCAGGCGGATCTCGCCAACCACATCGCGTCGATCGGCATCGAAGCGCAGCGCGAACTCCACATCGTAGGTGGGCGCGGCCACCGCAGTAGCGCTGCAGCATAGCCACAGGAACAGCAGAACTTGTTTCATCGAATCCTCCCCTCGGTACAGATGTTCGGTTGTTCAGGCGACCATCGTGAGGTTATCGCGGTGAACGGGAAATGGCTGGCGATGGTCGACCCTGCACGTCTGTTACCGCCATCGATAGGCACTACAGCCGGCCGAGCAACGCGTCGGCACCGCGGTCGAGCAGCGTCCGGGCCAGCTTCAGACCGAGCGCGTCGGCATCCGCGCGCGGTCCGTCCATTTGCT
>JBGTIE010000604.1:0-2644 GCA_041745855.1 Lysobacterales bacterium
ATCGAACACCGCGCGCCGATCGGCACGGCCGTCGTCGAAGCGCGGTCGGGCGGCGATCCAGGACTGGCTTGGCCACCACAACCGACTGAGCGTGCGATTGACCGGACGACCGCCGCTTTCGTAGACCCGGCCCAGCACGCGCAAGTCCAGCGGCAGGGCGGTCTGCTCGATCGCCAGCGGCAGCTCGGTGCTGGCCCGCCCCTGCGGATCGAGCTTCAGATCGAGCAGGTCGACCGGATTGCCGCGAGGCGCTTCGGTCTGGTCGCCGGCGATGTAACCGGGCAGGCCGGGGAAGGGATCGGTTGCCGCGCGGATCTGCAGCGATGCGGTAAAGCGGTTACCGGCCGCCGGGGCACCATAGAGATAGGCTGCCTCGACCTGCAGCGGCAGGTTCTGACCTGGAGTCAGCGCCTTGGCAGGGCTGATCAGCTCCAGCTTCAGTCGCTCGGGGAGAAACTCCTCAACCCGGAAGGGGTAACGATGTGCGCGGCCCTGCGCGTCCGGCGTTGCTGCCAGTTCCAGCGCCCAGCGCCCGGTCGGCACGTCCTCACGCAGGCCGTGCTCCAGCACGTAAGCGCCGTTGCCATCAGGCAGCAGGCGCTCGCGCGCATGGGCGCGGCCATCGGGCTGCCTCAGAATCGCATACAGCGGCGGCGGCGTAGCCAGGGTCCTGCCGTCATAGTCGCGCGCCAGGGCATAAAAGCGCAGCGGCTCGCCCGGCCGATACAGATCTCGGCTGGCCCAGATGAACACGCTCAAATCTTCGGCTGGCGGTCCGGCGACATCGAACTCCGATAGATCCAGCGCCGGCTGGGCGAAGGACAGGACCGAGGCATCGCTGCCATGCCGCGCGACCAGCACGTGCTCGGCCTTGCGCTGATAGACCAGCTGAGCCAGGCCCTGCTTGTCGCTGCTGGCCTCGGCGATGACGCGTCCCTGGCTGTCGAGCACGCTCAGCGCGACCCCGCCGATGGCTTCGCCGCTGGCCAGGCTGGCGGTATGGATCAGCAGGCGGTCGCGATACTGGCGGCTGTGCAGGCCGATGTCGGAGCGGAAGTAGTGGGTGGTCTCGAAGCGGCCATCGAAACTGCCGGCCGGCTTGAGCACGGCGAAATAGACACCCGCAGCGGCCAGTTCTGGAGTGTCCTGGACCGGCAGGTGGTGAACCTGGCGCTGATTCGCCTCGGCGCTCAAGCGGAAGCGCTGGGCGTAGACCGGATCGGCGAGCTCCGTGATTGACTGCAGGTCCCAGTTCCAGCGCCGACCCGGACGCGAGTATTCGGACAGGAATCGGGACAAACGCCGGTCGTCGACCCGGAAGAACTCGACGTCGACCTCCGTTACGTTCACCGCCAGGATCGGCAGCCCGTCGGTGCCGCGCGCCGGCAGGACGCTGCCCTGACTGGCGAAGCCGGCCATCGGCGGAATCTGCACCGCCTCGATCTCGCGCTCGATGCGTTGTTCCAGGGTGCTGCCATCGGTGGCGACCAGGCCCGGCTCCAGTACGATCCGGTAGCGCGCCTCGGCAGTCACATAGGGGAAGCGCAGTGTCTGGCCGTCGTTACCGTCCAGTACCCAGGCGCCTTCGACCGGCTGACCATTTTCGTCCAGCACGCTGAGCAACTTGCCGAAGTCCTGGGTCTGCGCCAGCGGCCGGTTGAAGTTCAGGCTGAGGCTGGGACGGTCGCCGCGACCGCTACCAGCAGCAGACACCAGCGCAAAGGAGGTCTCGACCGCCGGCGCCGGCGTCACCGCCTGCGGCGGATCAGGCTGGCGACTGCAGGCCGGGACCAGCAGCATGACGGTCATGCACAGCAGCAATAATCGGGACAGTCGGGCAGTCATGGGGATCAGGCCGGGCAGGGGACGGCGGCATTCTAGCGCTTGCGCGGGAGGGCTGACTCGGTCCGGTTGCCCGGGGGCGCGATTCAAACTGATGCAGCGATGCGAAGCCAGGAGTCGGGGTCGGGGTCGGAATCGGAAACGGAATCGGAATCGAGAGCGGCATGGGGTTTTGGCCAGCAACCACTAGCCGTGTACCTGGCAGTCATCAACAACTTCGTCACGGAGTACCGCCGCACTCGACCAGATCGTGGCGACGCTGACAACGCGGGGCGGCGTGGCTACGAGGAGTCGGATACGCCGGGCAAGGATCGATTCCGATACCGATTCCGACCCCGACCCCGAGGTGAGCTCCCTGGCGGCAGAGACCGGCGTTGACGAGAGCCGCTTCTGCATCAGCCCTCAGCCCGGCCGTACACCCTCAGCCCTCAACCCTCAGCCCTCAACCCGCCACCTGTCCCCACCTCCACGGACTTGCCGTTCTATTCAGCTGCAGGCTTCAGTTCGGCAGACGCGTTCGTAGCCGTTGCGACGCGAATCGGGGACGCCAATGGTCATCAATTGGCCTATCAGCTTGCGGTGAATGACAAACGAGGTGAAACTTTAGCGGTAAGTTCCTTTTCCGCCGTCAATTCGTGCCTTTTGGGGGAGCGATGCAATGAGAGCTGGGCGCTTGAGGCTGTGTGCCGTCAACCGGATCGCCTGCGCGGCACTGCTGTTGGCGCTGGCGCAGCCGATGGTCGCCGACGATGCGATCGACAGCTGGGTCGGCGGCATGCTGGCCGCGCAGGGCACAGATCGG
>JBGTIE010000605.1:0-2269 GCA_041745855.1 Lysobacterales bacterium
ATTGGCGCGCCCGACAGGATTCGAACCTGTGACCCCTGCCTTCGGAGGGCAGTACTCTATCCAGCTGAGCTACGGGCGCGTAGTTGGCCGATAATGATAGCGCAGTTGATCGGGCGTGGCCCACCGAGACTTGTCATTGCATCGATGCAGGCGAGCCTGGCGGGGACGGGCACGGACTTCGCCGGAATCCGCCACGGCAAGGATGGGCCGGCCTGGAGCATCCAAAGCGATGCGGAGCATCGCACTCCAAAGGGTGCTGCGCACCCAGGGCGCGACACATGGCTACGCCCTTCGACGCGTTGCTTCGGGCAGCGGCGCGCGACATTGGTGTGGGCGCTCGTGCGCTATTGCTCCGACGCTTGCCGCAAGGGCACGCCGAGGGGGTCGGTTTCGACTGCCGCCATGGACGCGAGCAGCGAATCCGACCAGTCTTCAGGGAAGGCCAGCGCGAGCAGATGACGGGGCAGTAGACGATGTTGCACCGCCAGCGGCGCGACCTCCTGGGCTGGCCAGCGCGCCTGCCAGCGTGTCCCGATCGGCCCCGTCACAAGTTCGGGGAGTCGCTGCCAGATTCCGCGTCCGCGCGCCTTCTGGGCTGCCTCCTTGGCCGTCCACAGGGCCAGAAAGGCGCTCTGGCGCTGCGCTAGCGGCTGCGCTTGCCACCATTCCAGTTCGCGCCGGCTCAACACCCGCTGACGGGCGAGCTCGCCTGGCAACGGTCGATCCATGGCTTCGATATCGACGCCAAGCAACGGCGCTGCGAGCGCGTTCAACGAGGTCGGCTCGGATGCCGAGATTGCGGCGACGGCGGCATTTTCGGCATGACTGAAGCTCAGCGCCCAGCCGGTCAACTGCAACTGACCCGAATCGAGGCGATTGAGCGGCAACGCATCTGGCTCGACATCCAGCAATTCACTCAGCGCCAGCCGCAGCCAGCGGCGCGCCGCCACACGATGGTCGCCCGGCCCGTCGGCGACCCGGCACCAACGCAAATACATCGATGGCTCGCTACTCACGCGAACCCAGCGCCGCCAATGGCTGCAGGCGCAGCACGCGCCGGTGGATCGCCCACGCGGCGGCAACCGCGGCGATCAGCACCACCGTCGAGGCACTGGCCAGGGTGGCCGGGGACAGGTAGGCCGGTATGCGGTACAGCTCCGACTGCAATCCCAGGCTGAGCAGCTTGGCCATGCTCCAGCCGGTCAGCGCGCCCAGCGGCAGCGCCAGCATGGTCAGCAGCGCCAGATCGGCAATCAGCAATCGCGACACTTCGTTGGCATGCAGGCCGAGCACGCGCAGGGTCGCCAGTTCGCGCTCGCGCTCGGCGTAGGCGATGCGGACCGTGTTGTAGAGCACGCCAAAGGCGATCAGCGCGGCGAGCGCGAAGGTGACCCGGGTGAAGATGTCCATCGACTCGGCTATCGTGTCGTAGAAGTTCTGGATAGCCGCGCGGCGCTGGCCGATCGCGATGATTTCTGGCCGCCGCTCGAGAGCGCGGTAAACCGGTTCGGGATCAGTGCCCGGTTCAAGCCGGAGCATTGCCGCACTGACCCGAGGCCCGTCGCCGAGGATCTGATTGAGCCAGTCGATGGATGCGTAGGCCGAACTGCCGATCGATTCGCGCGCCAGTCCGACGACGGCTACGTCGAAATGGCGGCGGTCACCGTCCAGGCGCTCGACCCGGACCTGCTCGCCCGGCTGCACAGCCAGGCTGGTGGCGAGCGCATCGTTCAGCACCAGACCGGTCAACGGCATCTGGCCAAGCCGGTCATCACCGAGCAGGATGCGCTTGAGGCCGCCGGCCGGATCACAGCCCTGGGCCGAGCGCCAGCCCGGGCAGGGATCCGGCCAGCCTTCCAGCGACACGCGCCGGCGGACACCGCCGTGAACCAGCCGGACCGGTTCGTAGCGCACGCCCTCGACCCGCGCCACGCCGGGCAGCGCGCGCAGCTCATCGAGCACCCGTGGGTGTTGTGCAACCGCGAAGCTCGCCTGCAGATCGTTACGCTGGGCATAGGCGAATTGACGATCGACCATATAGAAAAGTGCGTCGGTCTGGAACAGCCCCAGCGCGAGGATGGCCGAAGCCAGCGCGATGCCGAACAGGGTGAGCAGCGTCTTCCACGGTCGCTGCAGCAACTGCCGCAGCGACATCCGCAGCAGCAGGGAGCTGCCCGGTCCAAGGATTCTTTCCAGCGGGCCACTGCGAAAGCTCGGCGGCACCGGTGGACGCATCGCCTGGGCCGGCTCGATCCGCCCGGCCTGACGC
>JBGTIE010000606.1:0-3493 GCA_041745855.1 Lysobacterales bacterium
AGTGACCGCAAACGGTCTTCCATCTGTCGCGCACTCTGCCAAAGGTCGGCCAGCAACTTCTCGTCTTCGGGCGTCATGCTCTTGGCCGCACTGCCCTTGGAACGGTAATGCATCACCAGCCAGATCGGTGCCACGATCACCGTGAAGATGATCAGTGGCGCTTCGAGCAAGGCGAACAGGCTCATCCCTGCGATTCCTCCTTCTTCTCACCACCCTTGCGCAGACGATGCTTCAAGGCAGCCAGTTCGGCGTCGACGCGCTCATTGGCCTGCAGTGCGGCGAACTCGTCGGCCAGGCTCTTGGCCCGACCCATGCCCAGCACTTCGGATTGTGCCTCGACATGGTCGATCCGGCGCTCAGCGTACTCGAAACGGGCCAGCACATCGTCGATCTTGGCGGAGTGGATCTGGGTCCGCGCGCGGTGGGTGGTGTCGGCGTTCTTGGCCCGCAGCACGATCGTACGCTGGCGGGTGCGGGCGTCGTCGAGCTTGGCCTGCAGCTTGCCGATGTCGTCGTTCAAACGGGTCAGTTGCTCGCCGATCAGCTTCTGCTCGCGGCCGATGGCCTCGATCTGATCGCCGATGCGGGCCTTCTCGGCAAGCGCGGCGCGGGCCAGGTCTTCACGTTCGCGTGCCAGGGCCAGCGTGGCCTTGTCTTCCCAGTTGTTCTGCTCGCGTTCGAGCAACTCCAGGCTGCGCTCGCGCTCCTTGCGCTCGGCCAGGGTCTTGGCGGTCGCGCTGCGTACTTCGACCAGCGTATCTTCCATCTCCTGGATCATCAGTCGGACGATCTTTTCGGGATCTTCGGCCTTGTCGAGCAAGGAATTGATGTTGGCGTTGATGATGTCGGACATGCGGGAAAAAATGCCCATGGCGGAACTCCTTGCTGTTTGGGGGAGGTACAGCGTGGGAGTAGCAGACTCCGTGCCAACTATGATTAATGATAAAAATCAACAGTTTGCTTCAAATTGCCGGCATCGGCACTGGTTGGATTGCGTAAGTTTCGGCTGAATTGACTATCTCGCATCGCGTTTGCCTTGTGGCTCCGCGCTCTCAGGCAACGTACAATGCGCGCCCTTCGCGGTGCGATTGTTTTTGGTCGCGGCGCTTCTACCCCGCCCCTGAGGTTCATCGCTGGCGTGCGGGCACCCCGAGCTATTGGAGGATTTGCATGAGTATGAAATGGATGGCGGCGCTGGTCGTCGGCATGTGGTCGGTTGCGGCTATCGCGCAGCAGCCTGCTGAACAGCAGCGCCAGCTGCCGGCGATGCAAAAGGACAAGCTCTCCTATGCGCTGGGTTTCCAGATCGGCAACGACATGCGCGAGCGGGAGCTGGATCTGGACTTGAACACGGTCATCCGGGCCCTGCAGGACGGCTTCGCCAAGCGCGATCCGACGGTTCCGCTGGAAGAAATGGTCGGGCAGTTGGCCGCGATGGAAGACAAGTTGCGGACCGAAGCCGAGGGCAAGTTCAACGCGCTGGCAGCCGAGAACAAGGCCAAGAGCGATCGCTTCATGGCCGAGAACCGGGCCAAGAAGGGCGTCGTGGCGCTGGCAAACGGCATCCAGTACCGCGTCATCGATGAAGGCAATGGCGCGCGCCCGACCCCGACCAGCGAGGTGGTGGTCCACTATCGTGGTTCGCTGACCAGCGGATTCGAATTCGACAGTTCCTTCGCTCGCAACCAGCCGGCCACCTTCAAGATCGACCAGGTGCTGCAAGGCTGGCAGGAAGTGCTGCCGCTGATGCGCGTCGGCGACCAGTGGCAGGTATTCCTGCCGCCCGAGATGGCCTATGGCGAACGCGGTCCGCGTCCGATCGGTCCGAATCAGGCGCTGATCTTCGACATCAAGTTGATGGAAATCAAGTAAGGCTGGAATCGGTGGCGGTGGCCTTGAGGCCGCCGCCACTGTCCAGCGACCAGGCCTTGGCGGTTTCCAGCGCCTGCTCCATCGCCAGCTTGATCCGGTTGACCACTTCCAGCGCAGCCCGGTTCTCGTCGGTCGCGGCCGCCCCGTCCGGATTACCGAAGGGGTCGAGCAGATCATGCGCATCGGCGATCTGCTGGGCTTCGTCATCGCTGACGAACTGCTGCAGATAGACGTAGCCGCGAATCAAGGCTTCCCGCAGTTCGGGCCGCTCCAGGCCTAACTCGGCCAGCGTCACCCGGTGCGCCTCGGCGATCTTTTCCTTGCTGTAGGGCAGAAAGGATTCAGGCAGCCCGTAGCTGCCCGGTTCCACTTCAGCCAGACAGCGCCCGTAATCCTTCAGGATGCGCGTGGCCAGGCTCAGCATGGCACGCTCCGCGCGGCGATGGTGGGCATGGGCGATCCGGCTTCGGTTTGGTTTCGGGTCATCGCCGTAGCCTTTCACGCCGACAGGGCTAGAATCAAGCTTATGGCGTCACATTACGGTCTCATCCGGGCTAACATGAAACTCTTCTCCTTCCCCAAAGCTGCTTCCCCCAGAGCAGCATCCATTACTCCGTCGGCGGAGGCAATGCTGACGCCGTGTATTGGCGTGTGCGAACTGGATGCCGAGGGTTACTGCGAGGGCTGCCAGCGCACCGGTGACGAGATTGCCTGCTGGGCCAGCCTGAGCAATGCGCAACGGCAGTGGTACCTCGACGAGGTGCTGCCGGAGCGCGAGGCGAGGCGGAGCGCGTGATGCAGGCGCCGGAAGCTGTGGCTGGCCGACTCGCCATGGCGCTGCGACCAGAGTCTCTCGACCGATGTCTGCGCCGGCGGCTGCGTCCGGCGGAGGACATGAGCGACGTACCGCCGTGGAACCTGGCCGAGCTTGCCGATCTGCTGCCGGATCGCCCGCTGCGACCGGCGGCCGTTCTGGTCGGCCTGATGCCACACGACGACGGCCTGCGCGTGCTGCTGACCCGTCGCAATGACGACCTGCCGGAGCATGCCGGACAGATCAGCTTTCCCGGTGGTCGGCGCGAACCGGGCGATCGTGACTGGGTCGACGTGGCGCGGCGCGAAGCCGAGGAGGAAGTGGGCCTGGGCGCCGGTCAGATGGAGCCGCTGGGCTTGCTCGCGCCGTACGCCACGATCAGTGCTTTCTGCGTCACGCCGGTGGTCGCCTGGCTCGACCCGGCGATGCAGCCCAAGGCGCAGGACTCGGAGGTTGCCGAGATCTTCGATGCGCCGCTGAGCTGGCTGCTCGACCCGCAACGACGGCACTGGGAGAAGATCCGCTATGGCGGTCGCGAGCGCGGCTACTGGGTGATTCCTTACGGTCGCCATCGGATCTGGGGTGCGACCGCGGCGATGCTGGTCGATCTGGCGCGAGTACTGGAGGACGAATGAGCGGCGTGCCCGAAAGCCTGCAACCGCTGATCAGTGTGTCGCACCTGCGGCAATGGCTGGCCAGCGATGTCCGGCCGCCGCTGCTGCTGGACTGCCGCTTCGATCTGGCCCGGCCGCAGGCGGGTCGGGAGGCGTGGGCTGCAGGGCATCTGCCGGGCGCACTCCATGCCGA
>JBGTIE010000607.1:0-9457 GCA_041745855.1 Lysobacterales bacterium
GCATCCGAAGGACGGAAAGCCATACCGGCACTCAGCACGTCCGGCACATCGAAACTGGTCGAGACGGTGACGGAATTTGGATGGAAGCTGTTGCCCGGCAAGGTCTCGTTGATGGCGGTGTAGTCGAAGCGACCGCCACGCCGGTAGGCCAGGCCCAGGTTCCACTGCGGATTGACGCGCCACAGGGCGCCTACGGTGTAGACGAGGTCATCGTCCGTGCCTCGCTGGGTCTGCTGGTTGGCAAACTGTATATCTTGCGCTCGCCGTGTCAGGGAGTCGATCTCGAACTCCGAATAGGCCAGCGACAAGCCGACCGAAAAACTGTCGCTGAGCTGGTAACCCAGCGCGCCACCAAAGTTCTGGACTGAGAAGTCCAGGTCCGTGGTATAGCCGAAGATGAAGTCCGATACCCCGCCGATGGAGATGTCGATGGGATTGGTGGAATAGCGTGCCTCGAAGCTGGCCAGCTGATGGTAGAACAGCGAAAAGGTGAAGCGATCGCCGGGATAGGTCCAGGACGCAAAGGACGGTTCGAAGATCGAGTCCGAAGTACTGTCCTGAATCACCCCACTGTCGTTGAAGGGCGAGAAGTTGACCGTGCCACCGCTGGCGAAAGGCGTATCGAAGCTGGTGTAGCGCACTTCAAACGCCAGCTCTTGCGTCCGCAGGATCGTCAGTCCGGCCGGGTTGGCGTAGGCCGCAGTGGCGTCATCGGCCAGGCCGGTGAAGGCGCCACCGAGTCCGAGGGAACGAGCGCCGGGGTTGGAGAAGTTGAACTGCAGGCCCGCGTTCGGCTCGAGGTTCGTGATTGCCAAGGCGCTCGTAGAGGCGCCGAAAAGAGCCAGCAGCAGCCCGTGACGCAAGGCATGTAGACGCATTTGCGTTTCTCCGTTAGCGAAGCGTTAAAGAGTGCCCGCACGTTAGCCCGACGGCGCGCCGGGGTCAACGTGTCAGGGCAAGTCCGGGCCTGTTTCCACCTGGGTGGAAAAAGACTGGATACGTACGCGCTGCTTGGTGGTCTGGCCGAAGACATCTTCGCCCGCCACATCCAACCCTCGACAGACCTCCGTACTCTGTCCAGTTCCCAGCGGAGCGGCGCCACAAATTTCGCTGACACTGGATGACCCGTTCTCGATCAAGGCAAACGTATAGGTGGGGGAGCCTGGACGCATGGATCGGAAGGGCTCTGGCAACCCGGTCGCTACCAGCGTCAACGTATTGCCTTGCCCAACCGTGGCCGAGCAAGGGAACGCTTCCAGCTGCGTATTGAAGCTGCATCCATCTGACGATATCCATCCCTGACACGTCAAGCCACTCAAGTCTACAAAGCCGCTGGGTGAGGCGCTCGTCTGCGCAATCAGCGCGACGTCCGCTCCGCCGTCCCCCAGATCACAGCCCGTTTCCGGGTTGTTGTCGCTGTCGAATAGTGCCCACGCGAGATAACGACCGTCATTGGCCAGCAGTGGGTCCGTAAACGATTCCGGTCGCTGGGCGAAGTTGATATCCACCGTGATTCCGGTGAGGGATTGGCTCCCGGTGCACAGCGGCTTGGACGCGTTTTCAGCGACCACCACAAATCGCTGGATCGGCTTGGTCTGACTCACCCCGTCCAGCGTGTAGCTGAAGCTGCCAGTCTCGCCGTTCGTGAAGCGAAGCGTGGCGTTACCCACGCCCGGCACTGGGAAGCTGGTCGCCGGTCCATTGATCTGCGTCAGCGGCGTTCCGTTTTGCGGGCGCTGGAGGGCGCCGGTGTAGCTGCCGTCCGGCTGACGGACCAGGCTGGATGCGCTGATCCATTGATCGCGGCCGGCGGCGCCGTAGGTGTACCAGAGCGCGAAAACGGTATCGCCCTGATGGGCCAGAGTGAGCCCCCAGCCGGGTTCGGTGGCATTCCACCACAGATCGGAATAGTTCGTCGCTGTGGCCCGTGAGTCCGTCGTGCCCACGCAGGTCGGCGCGGTGCTGGCGAATATGAACTTCTCCAGCGCCTTGACCTGCGGCACGCCATTGACCGTGTAGCTCAACGTGAGAGTGCTGTCTGCAGCGAAACTCATCTGGGCAGTGCCCACTTGCGTGACCGAAGTGAAAGCTTGACTGCCGTTGATCTCGCTGAAGGGTGTTCCAGCTACGCGAAAGACCGGGCCAGCGAAGGTGCTTGCCGATTGCGCGGTGGCTTCCACCGTCAGGAACATCACCTGGCCATCCTCGGCGTAGGTGTACCAGGTGCCATAGAGCAGATCGCCCTGATGCTGCAGGTTATAGCCCCAGCCCGGCTCGTTCGGATTCCAGTAGGTATAGCTGTAGTTGGTGATCCCATCGACGATGGCCGGACCGCCCGATTCGCGGATCCGCACCGCAAAGATGTCGTCCACCCCGTTGTCGTCGTTCTCGGTCAGATTGCTTGCGGCCGAGCCGTAAACGATGGTCGAGCCATCGCCGGAGATGGTCGGTTCGATGCTGTCGCCGTTGGGTTGTTCACCATTGACGGTACGCGACAGCCGCACCACTTCCTTGGTCACCAACCACTTCACCAGAATGTCGGTGGCGTCGTTGCGGTCCAGTTCGATCAGGTTGGTGGCGTCGGTCTGGAAGGTGATGAACTGACCGTCGTCGGAGATGCTCGGGTTGAAACTGGGTCCGTTGCCCTGGAAACCGTAGCGGGACAGTGATACGCGTTCGATATTGGCCAATTGCAAGCGGTTGCCGACTGTCTCCAACTCGAAACGGAAAATGTCGCTGACGCCGTTGGTATCGTCATCGACCAGATTGCTGGCGACGGACTCGAACACGCCAAAGCGGCCATCGGGGGTCAGGCGCACGTTGATGCTGTCGCCGTTGCCAAGCTGGCCCGTGGCCAGATTCCGGCTCACAAGAGTCGCGCTGCGCCCCACGCCCTGCAGGCCACTCACCAGCACCTGCTTGATCGTGCCCGACTTCGCCGTGTCCGTGCCGTTGACCGTCACATCGCTCAGATTGGTTGCCAGCGACCAAAATGCGACCGTCTGGCCATCGTCGGTCGCCCACGGCCCGAAGCTGCCGCCATTGGCAGGCTGGCCGGTCGGCCCGACCGTGATCAGGCTCACCGCGCCGGTGTTCAGGTCCTTGGCGACGATGTCGCGGATCGAGCCATTGCCGTCGGGGGTATCGAGCAGATTGGTGGACGTGCTGTCGTACAACACGGCGGATCCGGCCCCCGGCACCATCGGCCGGCCAGATTCGCCATTTCCCGGCGTGCCTCCCCGACTGGTGCTTGCGGTGCGGCCGATGCCAGCGAAATTCGCGAAGACCTGGCCGGATGTGCCGGAATAGGCAATGGTGTTGCCGGTGGGTGCAATCGAGGGGGCGAAGAACTCCTCGCGCGCGATGCCCTTGGCGGTGGGCGTCGGCTGGCTGATCCTGAGAATCTCTCCGGTTGCGGCGTCGCGGAGATAGATGTCGCTGAAAGTGTCGCCGGCCGCGACGAGATCCGAGGCGCGTGAGCTGAATACCACCCTGCCGCCGCTTCTTGAGGTTCGGGCCGAAGCGCTGGCGGCGTCTGCAGTACGACCGTTCAAGGCACGGGTTTGCAGTTCGGGAAGGGGGCTTTGGGTCAGGCCTGAGCCACCGACATAGAGCGAGGTGGCATCACTCGTCAAAGCAAGGACGATTTGCTGCGGTTCGTCGGTAGCCATTCCTTCCCATTCGCTCCCATCCCAGCGCGCGAGTCCGTTCGCCGGTTGCCCGCCGGCCTGAAGGATGAATCCGCCGACATACAGATCGTTGCCCGAAACCGCGAGGGCCTGGACGAAACCTTGGTTGATCCCATTGCTGGCACCGCTGCCCAAGGTTGACCAGGCGCCGCCATTCCAGCGCGCGATGGCATTCGCCGGCTGGCCATCGACCTCGAAGAAGAATCCGCCGACATACAGATCGCTGCCCGAGACCGCGAGGGCGTCGACCGACGGGGAGGACCCACCGCTGACACCGCTGCCCAGGGCTGACCAGGCGCTGCCATTCCAGCGTGCGATCCGGTTCGCCGACTGTCCGCCGGCTTGGGTGAAGAACCCCCCGACATACAGATCGCTGCTCGAAACTGCCATGGCCCGGACTTGATCGTTGACGCCATTGGCCGCACCACTGCCCAGGGACGACCAGGCGCTGCCATTCCAGCGTGCGATCCGGTTCGCCGACTGGCCGCCGGCCTGGGTGTAGTCGCCGCCGACATACAGATCGCTCCCCGCAACCGCAAGAGCATAGACCGTACCGCCGACCCCATTGCCGGCGCCACTGCCCAAGGACGACCAGGCGCTGCCGTTCCAGCGTGCGATCCGGTCTGCCGGCTGGCCCCCAGCCTGGCGGAAGGTTCCGCCGACATACAGATCGCTGCCCGAAACCGCGAGGGCCAAGACCGAACCGGTACCAAGGCCCAAGGACGACCAGGCACTGCCATTCCACCGTGCGATCCCGTTCGCCGGCTGGCCGCCGGCTTCGGTGAAGGAACCGCCGACATACAGATCGCTGCCCAAAACGGCAAGCGCCCGGACCGTACCGTTGACACCATCGCCGGCACCGTTGCCCAGCGAAGACCACGCGCTGCCATCCCAGCGCACGATGAAATTCGCCGGCTGGCCACCGGCCTGGCGGAAGAACCCGCCGATAAACAGATCGCTGCCGGAAACCGCGATGGCATACACCCAATGGTTCAACCCATTACCGGCACCGCTGCCGAAAGCTGACCAGGCGCTGCCGTCCCAGCGTGCGATCCGGTTCGCCGGCTGGCCGCCCGCCTGGCTGAAGTCCCCCCCGACATACAGATCGGCGCCCGAAACCGTGAGGGCAAAGACCGTCGTGATCGCGCTGCCACCGTTGACCCCATTGCCGGCACCGCTGCCCAACGACGACCAGGTGCTGCCATTCCAGCGCGCAATACCGTTCGCCGGCTGACCGCCGGCAAGATCGAAACTTCCCCCGACAAACAAATCGCTGGCCGAAACCGCGAGGGCAGAGACCGGACTGCTGACCCCATTGCTGGCTCCGCTGCCCAGGGACGACCAGGCACTGCCGTTCCAGCGGGCGATATGGTTCGCCGGCTGGCCGCCGGCCTGGCTGAAGTCTCCCCCGACATACAGATCGCTGCCCGCAACCGCGATGGCCCTGACCGTATTGTCCACCCCGATGTCGGCACCGCTGCCCAAGGTCGACCAGACGCTGCCATTCCAGCGTGCGATCCTGTTGGCCGGTTGGCCGCCAGCCTGGAGGAAGAGTCCGCCGACATACAGGTCGCTGCCCGCAACTGCGAGGGAAAGGACTCGAGCGCTGACGCCATTGCTGGCGCCGCTGCCCAGAGACGACCAGGCGCTGCCATTCCAGCGCGCGACATTCTTCGCCGGCAGGCCGCCGGCCTTGGTGAACAATCCGCCGACATACAGATCAGTGCCCGAAACCGCGAGGGCGTACACCCAGAAGTCCAGCCCATTGCCGCCACCGCTGCCGAGCGCCTGAAAGCGCCTGGTCAGTGGGTCGTAGGAAACGACATGGGCCGCCGGAACGTCCTCGCAAACCGTGAATGCTCCCCCGAGATAGATCAGCCCCGAAGGGGCAACAGCGATGGCGTTGACGGGAGCGTTGCAGCCCCCAGGCACCCCGAACAGCTTCGCCCCGGCCACGGATTCGGGCACGAAGCGGGGTTTCTCCCCACGCCCTTGCACCATCCGGAAGCCCTTGGGGTCCAGGCTGCCAGTGAAGCCTTCCGGCAACGCCAGCGAGCCGTCTGCATCCAGGTAGGTTGCCAGGCTTTCACTGAGAGCGGATGGGGGCTGAGTTGGCGGTGCTTTCAGGTCGGCTGCGGCGGCGGTCGACGTTGCGCTCAGCAGAGCCGCGAAGCACAGCGGGACCATGATGGTGCGAAGGGCTTTGGTCATCTGTTTCCCCTGTTGCTGGCAAGCACGCCTTTGGACATGAACGTGGGGCGGCAAACTCGCGGGACGTCGCGCCAGGATGCAGTCGACCAGAATCTACTCTAAAGAGTTGGCAGTAGGATGGAAGTCGCACTTGGGCGGGCTCGTTCAGGGCTATGCCCGCCGACCTTTTCATTCGGGAAAGGGGCTGCCTCCGGCAAGCTTGACCCGAATGTGTCGTCATTTCACTTCTCATCGTTACAGCAAAGCCTGCTCGGGGTCGGGGTCGGGGTCGGGGTCGGAATCGGTATCGGAATCGATCCGTTGCCCGGCGTATCCGGCTGCCTCCTCGTGAATCGTGTCGCCACGCCGCCATTCTTGATGACTGCCTGGTACACCTCAAGCCGTAGCCAAAGCTCATACCGTCACTCTCGATTCCGATTCCGATTCCGATTCCGACCCCGACTCCCCGCTTCCCATCACTACATCACTTTGAATCGCACCCCTTCCACCCTTCATCATTGCCCCACCCCCCACCCCCCCGCTATCCTCGACCGGCTACGCCCTGTCCTTTTCCGGAGCACCCCTGCCGATGTTTCCTGCCAGCATGACGATCGCCGGCTTTGACCCTGAACTGGCTGAGGCCATCGATGCCGAGAAGGTTCGCCAGGAGGACCATGTCGAGCTGATTGCGTCGGAGAACTACGCCAGCCCGCGGGTGCTGGAGGCCCAGGGCAGCGTGTTGACCAACAAGTACGCCGAGGGCTATCCGGGCAAGCGTTACTACGGTGGCTGTGAGTACGTCGATGTGGCCGAGCGGCTGGCGATCGAGCGGGCGAAGGAGCTGTTCGGGGCGGACTACGCCAATGTGCAGCCGCATTCGGGCTCGCAGGCCAATGCCGCGGTCTATCTGGCCCTGCTGGAGCCGGGCGACACGATCCTCGGCATGAGCCTGGCTCACGGCGGCCACCTGACGCACGGTGCCAAGGTCAATTTCTCCGGCAAGCTGTTCAACGCGGTCCAGTATGGGCTTGACATGGAGACCGAGGAGATCGATTACGACGAGATCGAGAAACTGGCCGCGCAGCACCTGCCGAAGATGCTGATCGGTGGCTTTTCCGCTTATTCGCAGATCGTCGACTGGAAGCGGATGCGTGAGATCGCCGATGGCGTCGGTGCCTGGTTCGTAGTCGACATGGCGCATGTCGCCGGTCTGGTCGCGGCTGGCGTCTACCCGAGTCCGGTGCCGCATGCGCACGTCTGCACCAGCACCACCCACAAGACGCTACGTGGTCCGCGTGGCGGGATCATCGTGGCCAAGTCCAACCCGGAGATCGAGAAGAAGTTCCAGTCGCTGGTCTTCCCCGGCACCCAGGGCGGGCCGCTGATGCACGTGATCGCGGCCAAAGCGGTGGCTTTCCTTGAAGCATTGGAGCCGGAGTTCAAGGACTATCAGGAGCAGGTCGTCAAGAATGCCCAGGCGATGGCCAACACGATGATCCAGCGCGGCTACAAGATCGTTTCCAACGGCACCCGCAACCATCTGTTCCTGGTCAGCCTGGTCGGCAAGGAACTGACCGGCAAGGCGGCTGAGGAAGCGCTCGGCAAGGCCCACATCACGGTCAACAAGAACGCCGTACCGGGCGACCCGCGCTCGCCCTTCATCACCTCCGGCCTGCGCCTGGGCACCCCGGCCATCACCACCCGCGGCTACCGCGAACCCCAGTCCGTCGCCCTCGCGCACTGGATCTGCGACGTTCTCGATGACCCGGAGAACGAGAAGCGGATCGAAAGTGTGCGCGAAAACGTGGTGCGGCAGTGCCGGGAGTTTCCGGTATATGGACAGGGGTAGGCACCGGCGCGGGGATCCTGCGCCTCGACGCTTCGACTCGGCCAGGGCCCAGGGCTCAGGGCTCAGGGCCCAGGACAAAAAGCTCAGGGCCCAGGGCTCAGGGCCCAGGGCCCAGTTGTCGGTGGCCATTGTTGGCGGTCTGAGAGCAAGCGGGTCGCCGTTCGTTGTTACTTCAACGCGAGGCTCACGATCACCGCGCTCTTGCTGGGCCCTGGGCCCTGAGCCCTGGGCCCTCTGCTCCTTCCGAAGCGCCAGCTACAAGCGGCCTCAGTCCCGATCGGAGCCCTGATGCGCTGCCCCTTCTGCGGCCACGAAGATACGCGTGTCGTCGATACCCGGGTGACTGAGGACGGGTTGCAGGTGCGGCGACGGCGGGAGTGTCCGGAGTGTCAGGCGCGATTCTCGACATTCGAGAGCGCCGAGCTGAAGCTGCCGATGATCATCAAGCGCGATGGTCGGCGCGAGAGCTTTGTCGAAAGCAAGCTGCGCGGCGGGCTGGAGCGGGCCTGCGAAAAGCGGCCGGTGTCGCTGAACGAGATCGACCGGATCATCGATGTGGTGGTGCGCAAGCTGCGTACCAGCGGCGAACGCGAGGTGGCGGCCAAGCAGCTGGGTGACTGGGTGATGGTCGAGATGAAGAACGTCGATCAGGTCGCGTACGTGCGCTTTGCTTCGGTGTATCGGCGCTTCGAGGACGTGCAGGCTTTCCGCGAGGAGATTGAGAAGCTTGAGCGGGATTTACCGGCGGAATTGCGACATCGGCAGTTGCCGTTGTTGGATGAGTTGTAGGCAAGGCAAAGGAAGTAGCGCGGTCCCGGCGCGCGTGGCGCTTCGATCTTCGCGCCAGTCATGTTCGCGCCGGCGGCCGCGTCGCCACGCGCAGCGATTGCCAGAGTCGCGCTTCGTGGAGACGCGGTCGCCGGCGCGAATCGAGTCATCGGGCAGAAAGCGGCACTCTACGCGCGCCGGGACCACGCTAGTTCCAGATTGAGGGACCTCCGCTTCGTCCATGAGTAGAGCCGTGCTTCGGGTGGAGACGCGGCCGCCGGCGCGAACCGGGGTGGGGCGAAGATCGGTACTCGACGCGCGCCGGGACCGCGCTACTTCGAGATTATTGTTCGCCCCATCTCGGTGAGCTGGGCGAGGGCTTGATCCGGATCCAGCGCTACGACCTGCGGTTCGCTGCGTAGCCAGGTCAGCTGGCGTTTGGCCAGTTGCCGGGTGGCGTGGATGGCGTGTCTGCGGGCCTCAGCCAAAGTGGCGCGGCCCTGGACGTGTTCGATCAGCTGCCGATAGCCGACACTGCGGAAGGCTGGCAGTTCCGGGTCAAAGCCCGGTTCGCTGCACAGGGCGCGGACCTCGTCGACGAAGCCGGCCGCGAGCATCGCGTCCAGGCGCTGTTCGATCACCTGGTGCAGCTCGATGCGGCTGGTCGGCCACAGGGCGCAGCCAAGCATCGGCAGGCCCGTGCCTGGACCGGCCTGGTTCTGCTGCGCCGATAGTGGTTGGCCGGTCAGCGCTATCACCTCCAGCGCCCGCAGCAGGCGCTGCGGATCGTTCGGATGGATTCGTGCGCCCGCGACCGGATCGAGCCGCAGCAGGCGTTCGTGCAGGACCGCCGCGCCCTGAGCATTCAGTTCGACCTGTAGTTGTGCCCGCAACGCCGGATCGGCCGGTGGCAACGGCGACAGGCCGCGATCGAGGGCGCGGAAGTACAGGTGGGTCCCGC
>JBGTIE010000608.1:0-5063 GCA_041745855.1 Lysobacterales bacterium
GCGCCGCGCGCGCCTGCCAGTCGACCGCGATCGGCAACGCTGGCTTGCGCACGGCCTTCGGAGTGTTGCTCATCGGCCCATCGCCCGGGTCGCTGACAGCGGGCTAGAGCACCAGGATTCCATCCATCTCAACCCGCGCGCCGCGCGGCAGGGCCGCCACGCCTATCGCCGCACGAGCCGGATAGGGCGCATCGAAGTAGCTTTCCATGATCTGGTTGACCTGGCCAAAGCAGGACAGGTCGGTCAGGAATATGTTCAGTTTGACCAACTGGTGCAAACCACCGCCTGAGGCCGCGCAGACCGCCTTCAGGTTGTCGAAGACCTGCCGGATCTCGGCCTCGATGTCGCCGCTGACCATCGTCATGGTCAACGGATCGAGCGGAATCTGACCCGACAGGTAGACCGTATCGTGCACCCGTACGGCTTGCGAATACGTTCCGATAGCGGCGGGCGCGCGGTCGGTCTGGATGATGCTGCGGCTCATGGCAGTCCCTCTGGCTGGAATCTCATTGACGCTGGACGACCTGCACCACCGGCAATCGACGCAGCCGGCGCATGACCTCGCCCAGATGCTGCCGGTCGCGCACTTCGAGGGTGAAATACATCGTCGCGCTGCTGGCGTCACGCTCGCCGTACTCGACGTTCTCGATATTCGACTCGGTCTCCGCCATCGCGGCGGCAACGGTGGCCAGTACGCCCGGCTTGTTGGCCGCCTCCACGCGCAGCACGACTCGGAACTCGCCAACGATGTCCTGATCCCAATCGACCCGCATCATCCGCTCCGGATGCTTGCGCAGCTCGATCACATTCGGACAGCTGGTCTGATGGATCACCAGACCCTTGCCGGCACTCAGGAAACCGACGATCGGATCGCCCGGTATCGGGTGGCAGCAGTTGCCGAAGCTGACCACGCCGCGCTCGGCGCCGCTGATGCGCACCACTTCGGTCGGCCGGTTGCGATCTCCTTCGTTGATGCGTTCACCGCGGGTCAGCTGGCGCGCCACGACCGCCGGCATGCGATTGCCAAGCGCCAGATCGGCGAGCAGCTCTTCCAGCCGCTGGGCCCGATTTTCGGCCAGTGCCGCTTCTATTCGCTCGGGCGAGACATCGTCCAGGCTGGTGCCGAGCGCGTCCAGCGCACGATCGAGCATGCGCGCGCCCAGCCCAACCGCATCTTCGTGCTGCAGGTTCTTCAGGAAGTGGCGGATCGCCGTGCGGGCCTTGCTGGTAACGACGAACTCGAGCCAGTGCGGTTTTGGCGAGGCGCTGGGCGCGGTGATGATCTCGACCGTCTGGCCGCTGGTCAGGCGCGTGCGCAGCGGCTTGAGCTGCTGGTCGATGCGCGCGGCGACCGCGTGGTCGCCAACATTGGTGTGCACCGCATAGGCAAAATCGATCGCGCAGGCGTTGCGCGGCAGAGCCAGGATCAACCCCTTCGGACTGAACAGATAGACCTCGTCCGGGAACAGGTCGACCCGCACGTTGTCGAGGAACTCGATCGGATTGCCGGCTTGACGCTGGCTGTCCAGCAGGCCCTGCAGCCATTCGCGGGCACGGTGCTGGGCAGAGTTGGCCGGACTGTGATCGGCCTTGTAGATCCAGTGCGCGGCGACCCCGCGCTCGGCCACGGTATCCATCTCCTCGGTTCGGATCTGGACCTCGATGGGTTGGCCGAAGGGCCCGAACAGGGTGGTGTGGAGCGACTGGTAGCCATTCGCCTTGGCGATCGCGATGTAGTCCTTGAAGCGCCCCTCGACCGGTTTGTACAGGTTGTGCACCGAACCCAGCGCGCAATAGCACTGCATCACGCTGCCAACCACGACACGAAAGCCATACACATCCATGACCTGATCGAAGCTTTTGCGCTCGGCCTGCATCTTCTGGTAGATGCTGTAGGGCGTCTTGACCCGGCTGACCAGCCGGGCCGGCACGCTTTCGGCCTCCAGCCGCTGTTTCATTGCCTCGGCGATCTTCTGCATCGGCTCGCGCCGGTTGCCGACCAGCTTGCGCAACTCGGCCTCGATGACGCGGTGGCGGAAGGGATGCAGCGCGCGGAAACCCAGTTCCTGCAGTTCGGCCTTGATCCGGTTCATGCCCAGGCGCTGCGCAATGGGGGCGTAGATCTCGAGTGTCTCGCGGGCGATGCGACGGCGACTGTCCGGGTTCATCGAGCCGAGCGTGCGCATGTTGTGGAGGCGATCTGCCAGCTTGATCAGCATCACCCGCAGATCCCGGGCCATCGCCAGCAGCATCTTGCGGAAACTTTCGGCGGTGGCCGCCTCGCGCGTGGCGAAATCGACCTTGTCCAGCTTGGTCACGCCATCGACCAGATCGGCGACGGTGGAGCCGAATTCCGCTTCCACCTCTTCCTTGGTCAGATGAGTGTCTTCGAGGGTGTCATGCAGAATCGCCGCGACCAGCGTCTCGCCGTCCAGATGCATGTCGGCGAGGATCCGCGCCACCGCTACCGGGTGGGTGATGTACGGCTCACCGCTCTTGCGTGTCTGACCCTGATGGACCTGCGCGCCAAGCCGGAAGGCGCGATCGATCGCGTCCCACTGGCTGCGGCTGAGATAGCTCTCAACCTGCTGCTGTAGTTCGACCACATAGTGCGGCAACAACGCCTCGACATCGGTCGAGGCGGCTGAAGTGGGAGGCGCGGCTGTGGACGGGGCGCTCATCCCTGCGAGCCGGTGGGCCGGGCGCGACGCTCAGTCGTCGCCCGTGCGGCCCAGATCGTCTTCCACCTCGGCGGCAGCCCATTCCAGCGCCTCGCGCTCGGCCGCCTCACGCTCACGCTTCTCGACCTCGGCCAGCAGCGCATTGTCGATGCGGCCTTCGGCGATCTCGCGCAGAGCGAGCACAGTGGGCTTGTCTTCGTCCACGTCGACCAGCGGCTCGGCGCCTTTGGCCAACTGACGGGCACGCTTGCTCGCCATCAGCACCAGTTCAAAACGGTTGTCCACCTGAGTGAGGCAGTCTTCGACGGTAATACGGGCCATTTACCATTCCAGCAAGGTTGCTAAGTCAACTGAGTAGGCTACCAGAGTCCCACCGCTGCGCCAATCGCTGCGGTGCAGCATTGGGGGCCCGCAACGTGATGCGGCTGTGGGGGTGCAAGTCCGGGTGATGTTTCGGTGCATGCACATGAACTTTAGGGCCCAGGGCTCAGGGCCCAGGGCCCAGTTCAGAGCGGATTCAAGGCGAGTCCGGCACCAATCGGTCGCCGCGGCACTTGATCTGCTGGGCCCTGAGCCCTCGGCCCAGGAGGCACCTCTTGATCTTCTAGGCCCTGGACCCTGAGCCCTCGGCCCAGAGGAGGCAGCGCTTGATCTTCTGGGCCCTGGGCCCTGAGCACTGGGCCCTCAAAACCACACAAGCTATCTGAAACAACAGTCTGGCTCAAAGCCTTGCGCTGCCGGGCTAATAGTTTCCCGGCGCGATGCACCACATGAACGACTGGATATCGATCATGTCGCGCGGTTCCAGATCACTCAGCTCGCTATGCAGATAGGCGCACAGCTGCAGCACGCAGCTGTAGGTCTGCCAGTTCGGTTGCGGTCGGTAGTTGATCTCGAAGCCGCACACCTCGGCCGCGTGCTGGGTGATGGTCGGCTTGACGAACATGTGCGCCTGCGGCTGGCCGAAGTACAGGAAGTAGGTCGCGGTAGTCCATTTCGCTGCACCGATGTCTTCCAGCACGCCGACAAAGGCCTTGAAACGGCCCTCGATCCCGCGCTTACCGTGCAGCAGTGCAAGCAACGAGCGGGCGAAGCGCTCGCGACTGTCTGCATCACTCAGGCCGTCCTTGAGCACCGACTTCTCGTTCGGGAAGACCAGATTGGTCGCGTTGAGCATGCGCCGCGCCCGCGCGCAGATCTCGTCATGGTCGCCGGCATCGAGCAACTGCCTGCAGGCGTCATGGCCAAGCAACTCGGCCATCTGCAATCGAGCCTTGTCCTTGTACTCGCGCTCATGCTCGGCGAAGCGCTCGCCATGGAAACCGCCGGGAAAGTGGCTCAGGAAGTGGGCCTTGGCCTGCTCGATGCCGCGGTAGCGCGAGGTGTCCGAATCGGCCCGCAGCTTGAGGCTGTCGAGTAGCGGATGGGCGGCTTCAGCGCCGGTGATCCGCTCGGGCTGGACGTGACTGAGGGCGAGCTTCTTCTCGCCCACGCCGACGAAAAACGCCCGCACTTCACCGCAAACACTGTTCTCCAGTACTTCCCCGAGCCCCCACTCGGTCAATCGCGGGTGTCGAATCCTGTCGCCCTTGCGAAAGCCAATTGCCATGCGGCCCATCCTACGCCATTCAGCGCCAAATCTCCCGTTGCACGAATGCCAGCACCCGGCCGTACCAGTCGAGCTGGTTTTCGACCCGCTGCAGTGAGTGCCCCTCATTGGCGTAGACATGCACTTCCGGCGCATGGCCAGCGGCTTGCAACAGCAGCGCGAGCCTGTCGGCGTGCTCCGGATGGACGCGATGATCACGCAGGCCGTGACCGATCAGCACCGGTTGGCTCAGCGCCTGGTAGTGGTACAGCGGCGAACGATCCTGCAGCAGCGCCAGTTGCGTGGCCGGATCGCCATAGAGTCGCACCTGCAGCGCGAGCTGCAGTGGATCGGCATTCCAGTCCGAGCTGACAAAGCGCAGCGGCAGGTCGGTCGGCGCAGCAAAGGTGGCCACGCAGCGGATCTGGTCCGGGCGCAAGGTCGCCAGCATCAGCGCGCTGTAGCCGCCATAGCTGGTGCCGACACTGCAGACCCGGTCCAGATCGAGCCGGGGATCGATGCGGAGCTGATCGAGGGCGCTCAGCAGATCCCCCTCGATCGCCGCCCCGACCTCACCGAAGGCGGCGTCGCCAAAGGCTCGGCCGTAGCCGACCGAACCACGGTAGTTCACCTGCAGCAAGGCAAAGCCGGCCCGGGCCAATATCTGCACCAGTGGGTCGTAGCCGCGGTGGTCGCGCACGCCGAGCGGCCCGCCGTGTGGCAGCAGCAGCAAGGGCAGTGGCCGCACCGGGCTGTCGATCGCCGGCGGCAGGGTCAGATAGGCCTCCAGCGGC
>JBGTIE010000609.1:0-3695 GCA_041745855.1 Lysobacterales bacterium
GGGTGACATCGATCGCCTGCTGCGCCCGCCGTTCGGCCGAGGCCAGATCGCCCGTGACCAGGTAGGCGCGCGCCATCTGGACGGCCATATCGGAGATCAGGTGCGGATAGCGTGTCGCGAGCACCTCTGATTCGTGCGGCCCGATCACCTCCAGCGCCGACAGTGGACGGTCGTTCCTCAAGTGCACTTTGGCGATTGCAACGCGAATTACGCCGGCAAACAGGTGTTCGCCGTTCCGGCTGCAGTCAGACGCGGCACGAGCCAACGACTCGTCGACCTCCACGAGCGTACTTGACTTGATACCTGAGTCCGCGCGCACCGCTTCTGCGCCGCATCGAACCCAGGGCATCTGGCTTTCCCGCAGCAGTTCAGCCGTAAAACGCAGGCTGTCTTCGTGCTGTCCAACACCACTGTGTAGCTGCGCTGCCACGGCTAGCGCCTGTCCCCGCGCTGCGGGGTCCGTTTGCGATGGAAGTTCTTCGAGGAGAATGTTGAGTTGCTCGAAGCTCTCTGTGTACCTGCGAGCAACCGTGAAGGCGTTGATCAAGGTACTGCGACTTCGAAACCGGATCACTGGATCCTCAGCGGAGGTGATTAGTGGTTCGAGCCTTGAGATGGCGAGCTGAAAATCGCCTTCATAGGTCGCCTGCCAACCTCTGAGGTAGGCCACGTGCTCTGCCTGATTGCGGGTCAGGGACACCGAATCGGCCTCCAAGGCATCCAACTCGGCGACGAAGTGGGCCACGTTGCTGCGTTTAAGCGCATCTGCCTTCGCAATTCGCGCATCAACACTATCGGCACCCTGGGCCAACATTCCGCAAAAGAGGACCAGGGCGCCAATACATAGCGGAACGCCAGTTCGAGGGAAGGTCATTTCCGTCGTACCTGCGCTGCCGCAGCGGCACTCAGGCCGCTAGTCGATTTTCACTGGGCTCTTTCGGCTCTGACGGAGCCTCCTCATCACCCGGGTCGTCCTGGCCAGGTTCAGGGTCGCGCGCCGGAAACACGCAGCATGCCATCTTGGTTCGTGCAGAGAGCATCCCTTCCAACTGGTCTCGATCAAGCCGAGCCACCGCGGCAACCTGATCTTCATCAAGTCCGGCTTGCCGTGCCGCCAACAAGAGATCGGCCTTGTCCATCGACAAGAGAGCCGCATTCGCACCGCAATTTTCCAGGAACGCAACCAGTCTGTTCATCGTGATTCCCCATGATCGAACGAAAAATTAACCCCACGCTCAGGGTGAGCGCTTCCGTAACACTCGCGCGCCCCCCGCACCCAGAGCATAAACCTAGTGCCTGCGATTGCCACCTCCTTGCCAAGAAATCCCAAGCGCTGTGCAACGCCCCGGCCAGCTTCGTTCTCAGGACTGCAACGCATCAGGATGCGATGCGCGCCACGAAAAAGCAGTCGGTCGGCAAGTGCCCGCAAACTCTCGAGGGCATAGCCTCTCTGTTGCAGCGGCGCAGGGACCAAGGCACCGAGTTCCCAATCCGCGCCGTTTTCGTCCCAACGATCCACGCCGCACAACGCGACAATTTCGTCAGTCTCTGCCAGTTCCGCAACTACTCTCAGCCCATGGTAGGGTGCCGTTCGAGAGTGCCAAGGAACATCTGAAGCTTCGCCTCGGTCAAGTACAGGACCCTCACCCAAAGGTTTCGGTCTTGGCAAGACAAGTTTACGCTCACACGCGCGAAGAGCGCTGTCGAAGCTCATCCTTGCGGCCGCATCACTGAGCGGTGGCCCAACGAGCCGCATGACGAGGTGATCGCTGTAGAGTGCGCAATAGAAGCTACGGTCCCTCTCTTCCATCAGCCGCAGGCGCAACCGGCCGGCCTCGCCGAGCAGCCATGTCCAGTCAGCTGTCGTCACGCGACCACTCCTGTTTGACGCCCGACTGCCACGATTGTTTGATGTCGCTGGTGACTTCCGAGCGTGCGCAAGGAGCAATGGTCATTGCGCATGGTTGACTCGCTCTCGAGTACTCTCATGGGCCTACTTCGTCGCGCAAGCTTGCCCGGGGAGCAAGCCTGTTTGGACCTGCACCCCGGGCCTCCTTAGCACTCTCCACCGGAACCCATGCATCTCGGCGTTGCAACGATGGGGCTTAACGGCCTCATATCGATCAAGCCGCGGCGAGGTGATCGGGTGAAACTGCCGATGTACCCGACGGAATCGGGGCGGATTGGGCCGCGAAAATGAACGGCACCGGACGAGTGTGAGCAGCGAAGATGAAGGGTACGGGCCGCGTGCTTGCGGCGAAAATGTATGGGACAGGCTGATCATCGCTCATCCCCGCACCGTCGCGTCCCCAAGATAGCCGTTCAAGTCCAGCTCGGTCGCGACTTGCGACGAAAGCGGCTGCAGTTTTATCAAGTCCAGCAGCGAGCGCCGCAGCTTCAAGTGATCGATTGTCGAAAGCACCGGTGGTTGCATCGGTACCGCATACCTCAAGGAATGCAATGATGTCGTTCATAAATATTTTCCTTATTGTGTTCGGTAAGTTGAGTTCGAGAACCACTGTCGCGAGCACTCCTGTGCACCGGACAGGCCTTCTGCCAGTCAGGCTCCTATCCCCCTGGCAAAGGGAATGAATTCACGCGCACCCCGCGGCAAGCGGCGTTCGGACCCAACGTAGGATTAGTGAATCCGAGTGCTCAACTTGGCAAGAAGAAAAGCCGACAACGCGCGCAATACGGCTCATTTGGCAATTACTCGCTCGGCACCGCATCATCACTCGTTGTGCGCCACGAGAGAGCATCGTCTCAGTCAGTCTACGTAGGCCTTCGAGCCCGTAGCCGTGCCCCCGACATGACGAGGCAGTCATCACACCAAGTTCCCAGTCGTTTCCCTCGGTGTCCCAGCAGTCGACTCCAAACAGAGCAGCAAAACGTCCTTCATCCAGCGTCTCGGCGACGATGCGTACACCTAGCACAGGCTGGACGGCGCCCGGGCGATCCCAGGGCCAGACCGGATCTGATCGGTTGTCATCCGCCGCACCTGAACCATCGTCCGAGGCGAACGTGGTCGCCAGCGTTCGTTGTTGCATGTCCAGCCGGGCATGGAAGCGCCGGCGTGCCTCGGCCATGTCCAGTGGTTCGCCGATCTGCTGCATCGAGCGTGGACAGCAGTAAAGCCCGCAGAAATCCTCGACATCTCGTTCTTCGAGGTAACGCAGCCGCAGTCTTTCGGTCTGGCTGAGCAGACATGCGAGGTCCATGGTCGGGGCTCAGACGCCTTGCTCGAGCGCTTGTAGCCGAGCCCGCATCTCCGAGTCCGGCGTCAGCGCTCGTCCCGGCGGGATCACCAGTGTGTCGGCCAGATCGACGCTTGCCTCGGTCAGTTCACGCAGCGCCAGCCAGCGGATCTGTGGCTGCTCCAGCGGGAAGGTCGCGGCACGGTAGAGGCAGATCTGATGGTCTGCGGCGTAGTCGCGCTGCAGCACCTCGACCAGCAGCGCGCGCTGGGCGGCGCCGGTGGAAAATCGGGCCAGCGAGCGGTCGCCGACGATGCCGATCTGCCACAGCACGAGCAGTGCGGCGGGATCGAAACGGCGCTGGTGGAGCAGGAACTGGGTCGCCTCGTAATGCTGGCAGCCGCTGTCACCGGGATCGATGCCCAGATCGGCATAGAGGCAGTCCTCGGCCGATACGCCCGGCTCCAGCCGGCAGCGGATACCTTCGGCGCGGGCGCGGCG
>JBGTIE010000610.1:0-2153 GCA_041745855.1 Lysobacterales bacterium
TCCAGCGCCAGCACCGGCCGCGCCCGGATCACGCTGGAGTTCCCGTTCGGGGTCGATATCAACGAGGCGCTGATCCGCGCCAACAATGCGCTCAGCCAGGTGCGGGCCTACCCGGAGAACGTTGACCAGCCGCGTCTGTCGACCAGTTCCTTTTCGGCCAACTCTTTCATGTACTTCCGCATCGCCCCGCTACCCGGCCGCGCTACGGTGCCGCTCGATCTGGACATGCTTGGCGACTTCCTGCAAGACGATGTGCGGCCGCGACTGGAACGCGTCCCCGGCGTGGCGATGGTCGAGGTAGGCGGCACCAGTCAACGGCAGGTGCGGATCGAGGTGGACCCGGATAGGTTGGCCAAGCGCGGACTGGGCCTGGACCAGGTTCGCGATGCGCTGCGGGCACGCAACCGGGACATCTCGGCCGGCGATATCGACAGCGGCAAGCGCAGTTATCTGCTGCGCACCGTCGGCCGCTTCGCCGATGTGCAATCGCTCGGTGATCTGGTCCTGGACCAACGCGACGGCACGCTGTTGCGGCTGCGCGAGGTGGCCACCATCACCCTGGATCATTTCGAACTCCGTGATCTGTCCTACTACAACGGCCTCCCCAGCCTGGGCATGTCGATACGGCGCGAACCAGGTTCCAACGTCATCCAGATCAAGCGCCAGATGCTGCCGGTCATCGACGAGGTCAATGCCGACCTGCTCGAACCGCTCGGTCTGCGGCTGAGCCTGAGCAGCGACGATGTGCGCTATGTGGAGGATTCGGTCGCCAACGTCTGGACCAACCTGACATTGGGCGCCTTGCTCGCCACGCTGGTGATGTATCTGTTCCTGCGCTCGGGCCGGGCCACCCTGATCGGCGTGATCGCCATCCCGATCTGTACCATCGCCGCCTTCGTCGGCCTGCTTGCGACCGGTCGCACGCTGAACGTGATTTCGCTGGCTGGGGTCGCCTTTGCGATCGGCATGACCCTGGACAACACCATCGTCGTGCTGGAGAGCATCGATCAGGCCCGCCGACGCGGCATGGATCGGATGGCCGCCGCGCTTGCCGGTGTGCGGCGGGTCTGGCCGGCGGTGCTCGCCTCGACCCTGACCACGGTGCTGGTGTTCGCACCGATCCTGTTTGTTGAGGAAGAAGCCGGCCAAATCTTTTCTGACATCGCGATCGCGATCTCGGCTTCGATCCTGGCCTCGATGGCGGTTGCGATCAGCGTCGTCCCGGCACTTGGTGCACGGCTGGCGCACGCTTCTGCCGATCGGCCGCACGTTGCGGGCGCCGCGCTGTTCGAGCGTATGGCACAGGGAATCGACGGTCTGATCGCGAATCGTGGCGCCCGCCTGGGCGCGCTGTTCGGGCTCGCCGCCGCCTCGCTGCTGGCCTTGTACCTGTTGACACCGCCGGCCGAGTACCTGCCCGAGGGTGAAGAGCCCAAGACCTTCTCGCGGATGATTGCCCCGCCCGGCTACAACCTGGCCGAGATGAAGCGCATCGGTGATGCGCTGATCGCCGACATCCTGCCGGCGCTGGAGCTGGAACCAGGCGATTTCCGCGGCGCCGAGAACGAACTGCCGGCGCTGGCCTACTTCAACATGGGCATCAGTCCGGGCGGCTTGCGGATCATTGCCGAGACCAAGGACCCGGCCCGCATCAATGATCTGATGGATGCGCTGGATGCGCGCTTCCGCGCCTTTCCAGGTATGCGCGCCTTCTCCTCCCGCGGCTCGATCATCTCCAGCAACGATGGCGGTTCGCGCAGCATCAATCTGGATATCTCCGGCGGGGTCGATCTAGGCACGCTGTACAGCGTGGCCGAGCGCGGTTTTCGGCGCGCCGAGGCCTTGTTCGACGGCGCCCGGGTGGGCTCGGATCCATCGACGCTGAGCCTGAACCAGCCGCTGGTCGAAGTGCGCCCGCGCTGGGAGCGACTGGCCGAGGTCGGCCTGAGTGCGAGCAGCTTCGGTTTTGCGGTCGCCGCGCTCAGCGACGGCGCTTTCGTGGACGAGATGATCCTCGGCGACGACAAGGTCGACATCTACCTGTTCAGCGATGCCGGCAACGAGCAACGCCTGGAACGCCTGGCGGACTTGCCGGTGGCCACGCCGAACGGCGCGGTGCTGCCCCTGTCGGCGCTGGCCGAACTGCGCGAGAC
>JBGTIE010000611.1:0-2496 GCA_041745855.1 Lysobacterales bacterium
CGGTATCCAATCCGCGGATGAGAGCATGATAACCATCGGTTCGGCCCACCGTCTCCAGCGCCTGTACAGGCTACAATTTTGACCATCCCGTGTCAGCGGGGTAATCTAATCGTGTCAGGAAACCTGAAAACGCTCATGAGATGATACGATCCTGCCCCCTTCGGCACTCGACCCCTATCAAGTGGGAACGCCAGGATGCGTGACCCGCTCAGCAAAATTTCCAGACCGCAGGTTGCTCAATCCCCGCGCAGCGCACGACATGTTGCCAATTCTCTTGGAGTGATCGCCGCGTTTGTGCTATCCCAAGACCGACGTGCAGGCACACAGCAGACCCAGACGGAAGACCATCCAGAGGTGATCCGGTAGACCCCAGAAATCACCTCATTTTTACGCTTACAGAAAAGTAGAATATAATGTTGGTAGTTGCGAATGGTGCGCCGAAGAGCGGATCGACATGGCTGTTCAACATCATTCAGAGAATGAACGAATTCTCCGACGTGCCGGAGGAATTCCTTCTGGACAGGGAAAACCCCAACTCGGAGATCGTATATGAGCGTCTGTCCGAGTTCCTCGAGGACGTGGATTTTTCCGGTACCGATTACCTGCTCAAGAACCATTTCGGAAAGATCGAGCAGAGGGACGCTATCCTCGGCGCGCAGGATACGCTCGTGGTGAACATTAAGCGGGATCTCAAGGACGCGATTGTCTCAGCATATTATTACAACATGAAGTTGTCGAACAAAAGGCGATCCTTCGAAAATTTTTACTGGAGAGAGGGCCGCTATCTTGCGGACAATCTCAAGCGCTACCATCAGACGTGGGAATCCTATCCCAGCAGCCGGGTGCTGCTGGTGTCTTACGAGCGGCTGAAGGCAGAGCCGGTTGTCGAGGTCATGGGCATCGGCCGGTTCCTCGGGCTCAACACGACGAAAGCGGCGGCGGAACAGGCGCTGAATGCCACCAGCATGGAAAAGCTGCGGGAAAAATACGATGACGGCGGCGAGATCAAGTTCTTTCGCAAGGGCACGACAGGTGAATGGGAGAAGCATTTCCGCGGCCTGGCGTTACAGGATATCCAGGAAATCGATGCCTACGGACTCAGAAAGACACTTGGGCGGCGCATCCTGGTTAAGCTGATGACCCTGCTGCACCGCAAGTAGGCACCCAGGCGGGACGCGCGCACACCCGGCGGCCCGGCGATTGCGCGGTTCTGTCCTGGTGTTGCTCATTCGCTGGGCGGCAATCATCACCGCCTCATCATAATCGTTGCACATGGCGGTCAGCTTCTCCACCGGCATGTAACGGCGTGAGACGGGCCACTCGTCATCCTGTTCCCTCATGAGTCGGTAGTGCCCCAGCGGTTGGTTGTAGGAGGCCGCGCGCGGAGCCTTCGGCGTAGCGCAGCGCGCGGCCGGGTTGGTGGGCACCGCGCTTCTTCGTAGTCTGAGGTTGTTCAACGACCGATGACAACGAAGGAGAGCACGATGACCGAGACCATGATCGACCTACCGGGGGTGATCGCCAAGAGCGATGACGCGGATTTTCTGCGCGAGCTGATCCAGGATTCCGCGCAGCGGCTGATGGACATTGAGGTGGCCGCCGTGTGCGGTGCCGGGCATGGCGAGCGCAGCCCGGACCGCGAGAACCAGCGGAATGGCTATCGACCTCGCCAGTGGATACCCTCGCGGGCACGATCGGCCTGAACATCCCGAAGCTGCGCAAGGGCAGTTACTTCCCGACGTTCCTGGAGCCGCGCAAGACGGCCGAGAAGGCGCTGATGGCCGTGATCCAGGAGGCCTACATCCACGGCGTCTCGGAACGTCAGCCTGGAGCAGGGTCGTCTTCGCGGTCGACATCTTGATCGCCGCATGATGGGTTTTCGCGGGGGAGCCTTCGGCTGGCAAGCCTTCGGCGCAGAGCGCGTGGTAGAACCATACTGACCGTGAGCCCCACCCATGGCGACCAGGAGGGCGCTGCCTGAACGGACATTTCGACTGCACATGCTACCATCCATTGTTCCTGTTCAACCAGTTCGGGATGCTGGAACGCTGCGCCCTGAGGCACGGCAATGTGCATAGTGCAGACGGCTGGCGGGACGTTCTCGACCCGGTGATCGCGCGATATGCCAAGCGCGACATCATGCGCTTCTTCCGGGCTGATGCGGCCTTCGCCAGTCCCGCGATCTACGAACGGCTCGAAGATGCGGGCTATTTCCACGCCATCCGGCTGCCCGCGAATGCTGTGCTGCGCGAGAAGATCGCGCACCGGCTGACCCGCCCCGTGGGGCGTCCCTCGAAGAGCAAGGTGAAGCGGTTCCACGAGGACTTCCATTACCAGGCGCAAAGCTGGGAAGCCGAGCGCCGGGTGATCGCCAGGATCGAGTGGCATCCGGGCGAGCTGTTCCCCCGCGTGGGCTTCATCGTCACCAACCTGCCGATGGAGCCGGATTGGGTGGTGCGGTTCTACAACCAGCGCGGCATCGCCGAGCAGCACATC
>JBGTIE010000612.1:0-2436 GCA_041745855.1 Lysobacterales bacterium
ACCGTGCCCGCCGGCAGGTGCAGATCGACCGCGTCCAGCGCCGGGGCCCGATCGGACGCGTAGCGCATCGTGACCTGCCGCAGCTCCAGCTCACCGCGACTGCGATCCAGCGCCTTGCCGCCGCGGTCGGACTCGACCGGCTCGTCGAGCAGATCGAACACACTCTCGGCCGCCGCCAGTCCACGCCCGATCATCGCCTGCACCGTGGTCAGGCGCTTGAGCGAAGGCAGGATCAGCAACATGGCGCTGATGAAGGACATGAAGGCGCCCGGGCTCAGACTTTCCAGCCGCCCCGGCTGGGTCGCCATCAGGATCACCAGTGCCAGCGCCAGCGCGGCCAGGAACTGCACCGTTGCGGTACTCAGCGCGTTGGTCGTGGCGATCTTCATCTGACCACCGAAATGGTGCCGGTTGGTCGCCGCGAAGCGCGCGCCAAACAGCGACTGGGCGGCATAGATCTTGATCTCGCGCTCGGCCTGGACCGACTCCTGCGCCAGCTGCGCCACGTCCGACATCGACGCTTGCACGCGCCTGGAGATGCGCCGGTAGCGACGTCCCACATAGGTAACGAGAAAACCGATCAGCGGTCCGATCAGCAGCACCATCAGGGTCAGCGATACCGACCAGTACAACATCACGCCGATCAGCCCGAGCACGGTCAGGCCGTCGAGGATCATGATCTTGACGCCCTCGGTGCAGGTCTGCCCGACCTGCTCGACGTGATAGGTCAGGCGTGCGCTCAACTCACCACTGGGATTGCGCGCAAAATAGCCCGAGGGCAGCGCCAGATAGCGATCAAAGCAGGCCTGCCGCAGGTCGCGGATGACACTACGACTGATCCTTGCAACCGAGTAGTCGCCCAGGAACAGACCGGCGCCACGGGCCGCAAACAGCACCAGGATCACCCACGGCAGCCACGCGATCAGCTCCGCATCGCGCTTGACGAAGACCTCGTCCAGCATCGGTTTGAGCAGCCAGGTGAAGGCGGTCGCGACGCCCGCCTCCAGCACGATACCGATCAGTGCCGCCAGCGCCAACGGCCAGTAAGGACGCGCATGGCGCAGCAAGCGGCGCCAGGTTTCCCCGGCCGGTCGGGTCGGCCGCAGCTCCAGGCCGCTCATTCGGCCCCCGCGGCTGCCCTCACCGTCGCGATCGAGACCTGCTCGAAGCCGAGCTGACCCAGTGCATCGAGCGCGGTGACCACCAGTTGATGCTCGGCGCGCGCGTCGGCGCGAACGATCACGCCCTGACTGCGATCCTCGCCGGCAGTGCGCAGCAGCGCCTCCTTCAGCGTGTCCACCTGGGCATTAAGCACCTCATTGGAGGCCACATAGAATCGGCCATCCTCACTGATCTGGATCACCAGCGCGTCCGTGCGGTCGGTCTGCACCTGATCCTCGCTCGCCTGCGGCAGCAGCAGCTTCATCCGCGTCTGCTCATCGAAAGTCGCGGTGGCCATGAAGAAGATCAGCAGCACCAGGATCACGTCGATCAACGGGATCAGGTTGATCTCCGGCTCGTCGTGGACTTCCTCGGCGAATCTCATCGGACCGCCCGCACCGTCGGATTGGCCGCCGGCGCTTCGGCAACCGGCCGCTCCAGCGAATCGATCAGCAGGATCGCCTCACGCTCCAGTGCCACGCCCAGACTCAGCACCATGCCGCGCAGCAAGCGATGGAAGAAGAAGGCGAAGATCGCCACCACCAGGCCACTGGCGGTCGCCACCAGCGCCTCGCCGATGCCGCCGGCAAGCTTGTTCGCATCGCCGATGCCTTCGGTGGTGATGACCAGGAACATCCGGATCAGGCCCATCACCGTGCCGAGCAGACCGAGCAAGGGCGAAAGCGTTGCAATTGTGCCCAGCGCATTCAGGAAGCGACCCATCTGATGCACTACCTGGCGCCCGGCCTCTTCCGCCTTCTGCCGCATCACATCGCGCGAGCGGCTGCGATGCTGCAGGATTTCCGCCAGCACCTCGCCCAGCGGGGAATTGCTCTGCAGCTTCTTCAGATGGGCCGGATCGAGCTTCGGCGACCGCGCCCAGGCACGAACCTCCTCACCCAGCCCCGGCGGCAGCACGGCGCTGCGACGCAAGGTCCAAAACCGTTCCAGCACGATGCCGATCGCCAGTACCGAGGCCATCAGCAGCGGAATCATCACAGGACCGCCAACTTTCAACAGTTCGAACACAAGGAGCTCAACTTCAGCAGACCGGCCGCGGATGATACTGGCAAGCGCCCCCTTCCCGCACGGTCATGATGGGATCGGCGGCTGCCGGCCCGGGGGGGTGCGATTCAAACTGATGTTTCGGAGAGTCTTTGTGGTGGCAGGGCCCAGGGCCCAGGGCTCAGGGCCCAGAAGGTCAAGAGCCTACTTGAGGCGAGTCAAAACGCAACGGCTGCGCGTAGCTTCCAACCTTGCCTCAAGTTGGCTCTG
>JBGTIE010000613.1:0-4996 GCA_041745855.1 Lysobacterales bacterium
GGTCCCAGGACAGCCTGCGGGCGGGACGCCCGCGGTCCCAGGACAACCTGCGGGCGGGACGCCCGCGGTCCCGGGGGAAAAGCAGAAGCTGGGGTCCCAGGCCAGTGCCCAAACCGCCCCACCGTACCCTGCTCCACAGCCTGAGGGGCTATGCTTGAACTCTGCTGCACGCCAGGAACGTTGCCATGTCCCCCATCGCCAAGCTCGCCATCGCCCAACTCGCCAAGGCCGCGCCCGTGATCGATGGCCGCGGCTTGCGGGCCTTGCTGTTGGCCCTCGCCAGCTGCCTGTTGCTACCGACCGGTCTGGGTGCGCAGGAGCCCCCGACCGAGCCTGAGCCGACGATCGAGCCGGCCACGACGCCCCCCGCAGCGCGCGACGAGACAGCGGCTGTGCCCATCCAGATACCCCCCGTACCGGTTGAGGCAGTCGAGCCGGAAGCGATTGAGCCAAGGGCGGTCGATACGGAGGAAATCGAGTCGCTCGACCTCGCCGATGAGCCTACTGAAGGCGCTGATGCGCTCCAAACTGCGCCAGTGCCAACGCCGGTTCCGGCCGAGCGGATGCCTGAGGATCTCTTGCCTCCCGACGAGTCCGCCAGCGCCGCCGACCAGCCGGGCAGCGACCCGCCATTCGATCCAACGCTGGTCGATCCGACCCTGCCCGCCCCAAGCCTGTCCGATCCGACCAGTCCCTTCGCCACCGAGCCCGATCCCGCCGCCGGCCTCAGCCTCGACGACCTGGTACCGATCACCCCCGCGCCCCAGGGGCTGCTCGACAAGGCCCGTCTGGACGCGTGGCTGGATGGCCTGGTGGAGGCATCGATGCTCACCGAGCACTTGCCTGGCGTGGTCGTCAGCGTGGTCGAGGCCGACCAACTGGTGAGCAGCCGCGGCTGGGGCTTTGCCGATCTGGAGCAGCGCCGACTGGCCAGTGCCAGCGAGACCCTGTTCCGGGTCGGTTCGATCTCCAAGGTAGTCACCGCAACGGCCCTGATGCAGCTGGCCGAGCGCGGTGCGGTGGACCTGCAGCAATCGGCCGGCCGCTACCTGGATCCGCTGCCGTACAGCGACGGCGATGCGGTCACGCTGACCCATCTGCTGACCCACCAGCCCGGCTTCGAGGACGGCTATCTGGGCCACTTCTACGCGATGGACGCGGCCTCCGATCACACCCTGTTGCCGTACCTGGGCCGCTATCCACCAGCGCGAGTGCGCCTGGCCGGCGAACTGAGCTCCTACAGCAACTACGGCTACGCGGTGCTCGGAGCGGTCATTGCGCAGGTCGCCGGCACGTCTTTCGAAGACCACATGGATGGTCTCCTGAGCGAATTCGGGATGCTCCGCTCGACCTTCCGTGAACACGCCGGCATCGATCGCGATGACGCGATGCCCCCCGAGTTGGCCCGCCAACTGGCCGAAGGCTATCGCTGGGCCAGCTGGCAACAGCTGCGCAACGAAAAGTTCTGGATGCATCGCGGCATGGCGCCGGCCGGATCGATGAGCAGCACCGCCGACGACATGGCGCGCTTCATGCGCCTGCACTTGAGTCACGGTCTGCTCGATGGCCGCACGCTGCTGCAGCGCGAGACGCTGGACACGATGCACGGCGAGCTGACCCGCCACCACGAGGCCGTCGGTGGCAACGCGCACGGCTTCTGGTCGCGCGAGCTGAGCGGTTTGCGGACGATCGAGCATGCCGGCGCGGTGCTCAATTTCCACAGCAACATGGTGCTGATCCCGGAGTCCGGAGTCGGGATCTTCGTCTCCACCAATGGCAACGGCGGCCGCCAGTTCGTGCAGGATCTGCCGCGACTGCTGGTCGAGCAGTTCCTCGCCAGTCGCACCCCACCGCCATTCAGCGCGGCCACCGATCTGGCCGAACGGGCGGAGAACTACATCGGCAGCTATCGCTCGACCCGCCGCAACTACAGCAAGTTCGAGGCCGCCGGCAATCTGCTCGGTGGTGACATCGAAGTGAGCTACCACGCCGACAAGGGCGTGCTGGTGATCAAGAGCCAAACCGGCAAACAGGCCTGGCGCGAACGCACCCCCGGCGTGTTCGTGTCCGAGCGCGACGGCACCACGGTCGCCTTCTCCAGCATCGCCGACGGTCCGGCGCAACGAATCTGGCCGTCCTACGGCCACACCCTACTGGAGCGTATTCCCTGGTACGCCCGCGCCGAGCTGTTCTGGGGCGTCGCCGGCAGCCTGTTGCTGCTCTCGCTGCTGCGCGTCCTCGGAGTGCGTGCGCGCAAGCCGGTTCACGGCGGGTGGGTCGAGCACACCGCGGCGACCATCAGCTGGTTCGCCGCCGCCGGCTGGATCGCCTTCGCGATCGGACTGTATTTGATCTTCAAGCAGGTCACCGCTTCGCAGAGCGATGCGCTGGCCAGCTACCCGGACCTGCAGGCAGTCTGGACGCTCGGCATCGGCCTGGTGGCGGCGGCGATCAGTCTGATTGCGCTGTTCTTCCTGCCGGCCGTGATGACCCGTGGTCAGTGGCCGGTCTGGCGTCGCCTGCACTATCTGCTGTTCGTCCTGGCCGCCCTCGCCGCGCTGCCGCTGCTGTGGTACTGGCGCCTGCTTGGGTATCACTTTCATGGGCTCAGCAGCGCGTTTTTGCCGCCGCTGCTTTAGGGCTGAGGGCTTAGAAGAGCAGGGCTCAGGGCCCAGGGCCCAGGGCCGCGTCCCGCAGCCGTAGCGCCAGCCTGGTCGGAATCCCGAGTTGCACTCGGGTCGCCGCGCTGCGGCGCGTTTGGGCCTTCGATCAACTCCGGCTCAGTTGCCCGTCTCGCGGCGTCACCTTGCTCACTGCCCGAGTACAACTCGGGGTTCCATTCGGAGACCGGTCACGCCCAGCACCACGTCGCTCTACTGCGCCCTGGGCCCTGAGCCCTGGGCCCTGGGCCCTGCTCTTCTGATCCCTCAGCCCTCAGCCCTCAGCCCTGCTCTTCCGACCCTCAGCCCTCAGCCCTCAGCCCTGCTCTTCCGACCCTCAGCCCTCAGCCCTGCTCTCAGCCCCCCAACGCCTTGAACCGCAGAAACTCGCGCCGGGTCTTCGGCCCGTAGGTCAGGAAGGCCGGATCCGGGCGGTTGCGGTAGTTTTCGCGCGCCCGGCTGACCGCGTCGCGGCCCAGATGCGGCGCCAGTACCTCGGGGTCGACCGAATACACGCGCAGCGCATTGAGGCCGAAGATCCGGGCCCGCATTGCCGGAGTGATCGCCGGATAGTCGTAGCGCTGCTGGAATTCCTCGGAGATCTGGAAGGCGCGGAAGGCCTGGATCTGGTCCTGCGGGCTGCCGTACCAGATCGAGTCGGTACCCCACAGGATGTTTTCCTCGCCCAGGTGCAGCAGCAATTTACCGATCGCGTGGGCGGCCGAGTCCGGGTCGCGCATCAAAAAGCGCCAGGTGGAGCCCAGTTCGGCGTAGACGTTGCTGCCGCGGCCCAGGCCGGCCGCCTTGATCGAGCTGATCAACTGGTCGATGCCATCGATGCGCTGCGGATCATAGGGCCCTTCGGCCTTGTCGGTGACGAAACCGGCGTGGTAGATGAGGAAGTTCAGGTCGGGAAAGCGCTTGGCGACCCGACCCACATCCACGCAGGTGCTGTGTTCGTAGCTGCGCGGGCCGAAGGGCAGACCCTTGTGGATGGCGATGTTCGGGACCTTGAGCTTGCGCGCCTGCTCCAGCATCGCAAGGCCAGGCTCGTCATCGAGAAAGAAACCGCCGGCACCGTCCGGACCCCATTGGGTGTAGGTCTTCCAGGCCGCGATCGGATGCTGCTCGGCCAGTGCCGCCATTGCTTCCAGGTCACCGGCCTGATTCGGATTCACCCGCCCGTGCAGCAGCAGCCGATGGGTGCCCTCCATCCGCTCGACGATCTGCGCGGTGGCGGCCGCCTCTTCGATCGTCAGCGGCTCGCCCTCGCGGGTCGAGGGGACGAAGCTCAGCACCATCAGATCGGTGTCCGAATCCAGAAAGATGTCCTGGATGAAGGCGTCGGGCCCCAGGCACTGCAGATGATCCAGATTGCCCGGCAGCGCCGCCGCGGCGCAGCCCTCGGTGTTGGTAAAAGCGAGCGGTTTGGCGTCGCTGCTCAATCGCCGGGTCCAGGCGCCGGTGGGATTCACGAAATGGCCCTGCACATCGAAGATGAACTCGCCGCTCGCCAGCACCTCGGCGGCAGCCGCGTCTTCGGCCGCCGCGGCCAGGGGTAGCTGGTAGTAGCCGCCGGTCTTGCCAACCGCGGCAAAGGCCTGGTTGAAGGCGAGCAGGGTACTCGCCGCGCCACACAGCCCGGTCAGGAACTGTCGCCGTGGCTGGGCCAGCCGGCGCGCCATCGCGTTCGCCTGGTCGAAGGCCAGCGAGCGCGCCTGGCGGTGCACCGGCTCGAGCGGGACCGGAGTGAACTCCCCGTTGCTGGTGCTGTCGAGCTTGATCGGCAGGCGCAGGCCTTCGGGGTCGTTACGTTGCGTGCGCATGAGCGGAGTCTCCCGAATGGGGGCCGCACGGCAGCAGTGCGGCCTGGATGGGTAGCATAGTCCAGCGAGCGAATGAGTCGGGAGTCGGGAGTCGGGAGTCGGGGTCGGGGTCGGGGTCGGTCGGGGTCGGGGTCGGGGTCGGAATCGATCCTTGGCCGGCGTTTCCGACTGCTTCCTCGCAAAACGTCCGGCCTCGCCGCTCCTGCGTTGTGAGCATCGCCGCGATCTGGTCCGGTGCGGCGGTACTTCCTGACGACTATGTTTATGACTGCCCGCTACACGGCTAGTCGTTGGTGGCCAAACCCATGCCGACCGCGATTCCGACCCCGATTCCGACCCCGATTTCGATTCCGATTCCGATTCCGACCCCGACCCCGACTCGGTAGGCTGCTAGCATTAGCACCAGTGACCAAATGTTCATACGCTCTGCCAAGGACGCTGACTGATGCAGGCCCCCAGCCCGCCACCTGATCCGCTCGATGCGGCCGGCAAAGATGCCGCCGGCACCGA
>JBGTIE010000614.1:0-2990 GCA_041745855.1 Lysobacterales bacterium
CGCCGGGCCTGCATCTCAGCGCTCCCGAACCGCAATGCGGGGAGGTTTGGCCCGAACGTCGTGAGAAGAGCAGTTCAACACAAAGGACACAAAGGACACAAAGGAAGAGCTTTTGTACATGGGACACGCCGCCGGGTACAAATCTGAGCGCACTGACCAGCTTGTTCAGTCAACGATCACTCTCTTGTGCCCTGCCCTGCTCTGCCCTGCTTTCCTTCGTGTCCTTCGTGTCCTTTGTGGTCAATCAGCTCTTTCGCTCTGCAAGCCTGCTTTGCAGATGCCACGTTACGGTCGTAGCGGATTTCGCCAACAGCTTCGCGCCTGGGGTCGGCAATGCTGCGTAAGTTCGACCCGCACGCGCTCAGCCCTGGCGGCTGTCGGCCTCTACCGGCCCTTCCGCGCGGGGGCGTGGGCGACGGCGGTCACGGTAGCGCAAGGCATTGGCGGTGACCTGGAAATTCGGGATGTCGCTGAAACGGCGGGCGGTGTTGGCCAGATGGCGCAGCGCGCGCTCGTAGACGTAGCGCTTGAAGGGCACGACATGGTTGACCGGATACCAGAAATCGACCCAGCGCCACAGATCGAACTCCGGCTTGTCGCATTGATCCAGACAGACCAGCGACTCGTCGCCGACCAGTCGCAGCAGGAACCAGACCTGCTTCTGGCCGATGCAGCGAGGGCGCGCGGTACGGCGGATGAAGTGATTGGGCAGGCGGTAGCGCAGCCATCCCGGCGTGGCGGCCAGCAGTTCGACGTGCTCGGGCAGCAGACCGGTTTCCTCGCGGAGTTCACGGAACATCGCCTCTTCCGGCGTCTCATCCGTATTCATGCCGCCCTGCGGGAACTGCCAACCGTCGTGGTGGACCCGGCGCGCCCAGAACAGCCGCCCGCCATCGTCCATCAAGACGATCCCTACATTCGGTCGATAGCCATCCGGGTCAATCACACTCTGCACGTCCTGGCGGAGTTCAGCCGATGATGCCTTAGGCCGTAGCCTTGGGCAAGGCACAAAGTGCATTGATTCGTGAAGGATTTCTGCGGGCTCAGCCGGATCGGTCATGCCGATCGCGCCGGCTCCCGCCCGAGCCGGTCGACCAGCATCGTCAATCCGAAGCCCAGCACCACCAGGCCGAGCGCGGCCAGCACCTGCAAAGCACGCGGCACGAAGACCTCAGTCGGATAGTCGTCAGCCTGCAATGGCCGGCCGCTCGGCTGCAGCCGCAGGGCACCGCCTGCGTCCAATTCGACCGTCTGACCCTTGATGAGTGTCCCAGGCTCCGGCGCTACGCCCTGCTGGAACGGCCACAGACCGACCACCGCCCCGAGCAGGAGGCCAAGCAGCACCGCCAGGGTCGGCCGTTGGTAGCGCGCCAGCAACCAGCGCAAGGCATGGCTCACCAGCACCACGCCCAACACCACACCGAGGCCCACCGGCAGCACCAGCGTCAACATCAGATTGGCGATCTGCGTCAGATCGACCAGCCGCAGGGCGTCGAGCAGCGCTGCGATTCCCGCCAGTATCGGCACGTAAACCCCGAGCACGACCAGCATGTAGCCACCGCTGACGCCGGGCAGGATCATCGCCGCCGATCCGACTACCCCGGCCAGCAACAGGTAGGCGAAGCCATCGCGATCGGCCGCACCGGCGGATCCATTCTGCAGCAGCGCGAGCATGGCCATTCCGGCGAACCCGGCCAGGATGAACCAGAGCACGTCCCGCCCGCGCCGCTCCAGCATCCGCCACAACACCGGCGCCCCACCCAGGGTCAGGCCGATGAACAGGCTGTACATGATCCAGCGCCGCTCCACCACCAGCGTCTTGACGGGACCTGCGAACAGCAGGATCGCAAGCACCCCCGCGCCCAGCACCGCGGTCAGCAGCAACAGCGACGAGCGGCGAAAGCGCAGGCTGGTCAGATCGGCGATGGCCTCGATGAAGCGCGGATAGACCCCCGCCGCCACCAGCATCGTACCCCCGCTGATACCCGGCACCAGATTGGCCAGCCCCATCAGACTGCCACCCATCAAACCACGCAGCATCAACCGCAGATCGGTCAGGGACAAGGCAAGGGCTCCGCAAATGGTTGGTCGGAAAGACAACGGTCAGGTTGCGCAATGTAGCGCAAGCCCTTGCGGAGTGCCGTGGCTGGGGAATAGCGGGACGCACAGGATCGCGAGCAACGTAGGCCGGTTCCTCGCGCGCGCATGGCCCGATTCCCGCCCCGATCCACAATGCGCGAGGCGGCCGGCGCTCTTGGTCCGACGGCGGCCGGCGCTTTTCACGGAACCCCGAGTTCGACTCGGGCAGATCGGAACCCCGAGTTGGACTCGGGTAGATCGGAACCCCGAGTTGTACTCGGGCATCGAGGCCAGGCGACACCGGTAGTCGGTCGCAGGAATCGGAGTTGATCGCAAACCGAAAAATACGTCGCTGCGCGACGGCCCGAGTGCAACTCGGGGTTCCCGATTGGGCCTGCGCTTGCGAACGGAACCCCGAGTTGTACTCGGGCAACAAGGCCAGGTGACGCCGGTAGTCGATCTCAGGGATTGGTGTTGATCGCAAACCGAAAGACACGTCGCTGCGCGACGGCCCGAGTGCAACTCGGGATTCCCGGTCAGGCCGGCGCTTGCGAACGGAACCCCGAGTTGTACTCGGGCAGCGAGGCCGGGTGACGCCGATAGTCGATCGCCATGACTCGGGTTGATCGCAAGCCGAAGAACACGTCGCTGCGCGACGGCCCGAGTGCAACTCGGGGTTCCCGGTGAGCCCGGCGCTTGCGTACGGAACCCCGAGTTGTACTCGGGCATATGGGAACCCCGAGTTGTACTCGGGCATCGAGGCCAGGTGACGCCCGCCGGTAGTCGATCGCAGGGATTGGTGTTGATCGCAAGCCGAACGACGCGTCGCTGCGCGACGGCCCGAGTGCAACTCGGGGTTCCCGGTCAGGCCGGCGCTTGCGAACGGAACCCCGAGTTGTACTCGGGCATAT
>JBGTIE010000615.1:0-2113 GCA_041745855.1 Lysobacterales bacterium
CCGCGAGCTGATGCGTCGCGGCCAGGCCGGCCTGCCAACCTCAGCGATTGATGATGCGAGGATCGCAGGCCGTGATCTCGCCGGTGGCGTCGTTACGTACATTGATGGAGTACTTCACGTCGGCGGGGCCGCTGTTCCGGTTGAAGATGTTCACCACCCGGGCATTGCCGCCACCGGTGGCCACCATCTGGTCGGCGCCTTCGCCCGAGAACTCCACGGGTTCGATGCTGTAGCCCTGGTTGGTGGTCAGCATCACCTGGATCATCTTGTTGCCCGTGCCCGAGTCGACTTCAACGTTGCCCACGCCGTCGTTGCCACCGGTGAACTCGCAGGTGGCAGGGTCGAGCCGCACCCGAAAGTCGGGGCTGTTTCCCTGAGCGGCTAGCGTCCCCGGGAGGACCAGCGCAAGGGTGAGAAGGATCGGCGTTGCGATTTCAGTGATGCGCATGGCGTTTTCCTTTTTGTGACGGGTAGGCCGGCTCGAACTTGCCGGAGAAGGTATGGGTCGGGTCCATCCGGGCATCACGATACCCGGCGTCCTGCAGCTTTGCTTCCAGGGTTTGCAGCGCCTGGGACTGGCCCAGGTCGAGTGCGAGCAGGCGCCGCACAGGAATGAAGTCGAAGGTGGTGTTGGTCTGCTTGTCGAGAAGCACCGCGGCATGGAGCCAGGTGGCGCGAGCCGCCTGGAAATCGCCAGTGGCGGCCAGCGTTGTGCCCAGCCGTTCGGCGGCTTTGGCCAGCTCCACCAGGCGCTGCGACGAGTAGTCGGTGGACGCGAACGAGGTGGCCATCATTTCGTGCGCTTGCCGGGCGAATCCCAAGGCCTGTTCGACGTTGCCCCTGGCCAGGGCACGCAAGGCCCTCAGCCGTAAGCCTTGAGATATGTCGATCGCGAACCCTGCGTTGGTGGGGTCCTGCGAGTGCAGATTCGATAGGCGTTCGATGGCCTGGTCGAGTTGCTCTTCGTGGGACGATTTCCATTCGTCGTGGCTGAGCAGGCTCATTTCGGTCAGCCGTGCCCGCTGCGCGGAGCGCGCCCATGCCGCGTTCTGTGGATCCTTGGCGGTCAGTTCGGCGTAGATCGCCAGCCCCTGGGCGACGAGTTCGCGCGCCACCTCGGTGTTGCCAAGCTCTAGGTTCACGTTGGCGTGGAAGATGGTGTTCCGCCCCAGCAGGTCCGAGGCGCGTGCGCTGGTGCCCCGGTCATGCAGCGGCCGCAGCAACTGCGCCACCTGTGTGAAGCCCTGTTCGCCGGCGCGCAGGTCGCCGTCGTCGACGGTGGCCGAGCCGATCCACGACCAGGTCTTGGCCAGTGTCAGCGTCAGGGCCGGGTCGCCAGGGTTGGCCGCTAGCTGCTGTTCGTTGATTTCGCGGCAAAGGCCGAAGAAGGCAAGGGCGGTCTTGGCATCGCCACGCGCGCGCGAAAGGCTGCCCAGGTTGGAGTGGGCGTAGGCCAGTTCGGTGGTGTAGTCGGTATTGTCGGGCTCGCGGCTCCTGAGTTCCAGGCTGAAGCGAAGGTAGGCGTGCATCGCCGATTCGGCCTTGTCCAGTTCGCCGCGTTCCCAGGCTACGTAACCGACCCAGAACTCGGCCTGTCCCAGCTCGAATAGATAGTCATTGTTGTCGGGCTCGGCTTCGTGCAGCGCAAGTGCCTGGGCCAGCGCCTGCTCAAAGGATTGCAGCGCCGGCTCGAGCTTGCCCTGGTTGAAGCGCACGTCGCCGATCTGCTTGAGGGCCACGGCACGTGCCAACATCTCCCTGGGCGTTCCGCGTTCGCCCAAGGCGGTGAAGTAGTTCATCGCCTCGTCGCCCACGGTATCGAGCAACTCGAGTTTCCCCATCGGCTCGAGCCTTTCGCGCAGATCGCCCAGCATGAACCCGATCAGCGCCTCGGCCTGCTGGCGACGCAAGTCCGATTCCTGGCGTTGCTTGAAGGCATAGAGCGCCAAGCCGATGGTCAGGGCAGCCACGCAAAGCGCGCCCGTGGCGACGCTTGACCAGAAGCGCGCCTGGCGTTGGGCATCGCGCCGCTTCAGGTCGTCCACCCCCACGTCCAGCAGGCCGGCGGCGATCTTGAGCATGGCGTTTCGACGGCCGTCGCCGCCAGGCGTGG
>JBGTIE010000616.1:0-1899 GCA_041745855.1 Lysobacterales bacterium
TCGCCGATCTGGAGCGGATGGGCGATGAAGCCTCGCGCCTGGCTCGCCTGACCGGCCGCCTGCTCAGCGATGCCTTCGACCCGGCTCAGCTCGACAGCCTCGCCGATCTGGCCCAGCTGATCCGAGGGATGTTGCGCGACGCCCTCGATGCCCTGGCCCGCGGCGATGTTCGGCTGGCCGAGCAGGTCATCGCCGCGGACAAGCAGGCAGACCGGCGTTACAAGCGAATGGTCGACGCGCTGGCCGAGTACATGGGTCAGGTGCCCGCGATCATTCCGCGCGCCATCGATGCCCTGTTCGCCGCGCGCGCACTCGAGCGCATCGGCGACCACTGCACCAATGTCTGTGAGCACGTCATCTACCTGGTCCGCGGCGAGGACATCCGGCACCCGAAGAGCCGGCGCGAGGCCGAGGAGGGGCCGGTGTCGAAGGCAAGTTGAGCGGGCTAGAGCCTCTGCTTGGGCGCGATTCAAACCGATGCGGCGATGCCAAGCCGGGAGTCGGGGTCGGAATCGGAATCGGAATCGAGAGCGGCATAGGGTTTGACGATCAACGGCTAGCCGTGTACCGGGCAGTCAACAACGACGTCGTTCGGGGGACTACTCGCCGCACTCGACCAGATCGTAACGATGCTGACAACGCAGGGGTGGCATGGCGAGGCAGTCGGATACGCCGGGGGAGGATCGATTCCGATTCCGACCCCGACCCCGACCCCGACCCCGAAGGTGAGCTCCCTTGGTCACCTACCGACACGCACCTCTCAGCGATCCTCCATCCCGTTGCTCATCAACGGCGCGCCGGCCTCGATCCAGTCGAATATCAGCGCTTGCTGGGTCAACGACAGATTGGGCCCGCCCAGCGGCATTCGTGAACCCAGGCCCGGACCGTCACAGTTGAGCTTCAGGAACAGCAGGCTCGCCAGCGGATCCCTCGGCACCACCCGAATGAAACTGCCGTCTTGTGCGCTGGGGATGTCAATCAGGGCCAGATCCGAGCCGGGCGGGTCGAGGTTCAGACCGCCGGAGCTGCCGCCGTTCAGATGGCAGCCCGAGCAATTGGCCTGCCAGATGGACTGGATCACGAACGGATAGTTGAACTGGGTGAAGGGGGCCACGCTGCCGAGGTCATCGCAGTCGGTGGGTCCGCCGGCTTGGGCCGCTTGGCCAGCCAGTGCCAGCAGGGCGAAGGCGCAACTGTACAGACGCATGTGGCAATCCGATTCTGTGCTTGAGAAGTCGCTCCCCGATGGCCGGATTGTCGCATCCCGAAAGCGCCTTTTCAGGACCTGGCCCAAGAGTTTGGCGTGAGCTCAAGCCATTGCTCCCGACTCCCAACTCCCGACTCCCGACTCCCGACTTCCAACTCTGGCACCGACAACGGTGCGACTGGCACCCCCGCAACCGCCAGCGGGCTTCAATCCGTCGCCGCCCTTGCGTACAGTGCCGCGCATGGTCAATCCCGAACAACTGCTGCGCGATGGCATGGCTACCCTTGGCCTGGAGGTCGATGCTCGCGCCGATCATCTGCTTGCCTATCTGGAACTGATCGAGCGCTGGAACCGGGTCTACAACCTGACCGCCATCCGCGGACGCGAAGCCGGCGTAGTCCGCCATCTGCTCGATTCGCTGGCGGTGTTGCCACACCTGCCTTCTGGGCGCATCGCGGATCTGGGCAGCGGTGCCGGGCTGCCCGGCATAGTGTTCGCGATCTGGGCGCCGGAGCGATCGGTGGTGCTGGTCGAGAGCAACATGAAGAAGGCCCGGTTCTTGCGGTTGGTCGCGCGTGAGCTGCGCCTGGGCCGGGTCGAAGTACAACACACGCGGGCCGAAGCGCTGGAGCTGGAGCCGCCCTGCGAATGGCTGAGCGCGCGTGCCTGCGCCTCACTGGCCGACCTGCTCC
>JBGTIE010000617.1:0-4513 GCA_041745855.1 Lysobacterales bacterium
TGTCACCATCACCGCCGCGCTGACCGTGCAGCCGCCGGGTGCCGGCTCACCGACCGGCACGATCGCGGTGAGCGGGACCGATACCGCTGGCTGCAGCATCGTCCTGCCGGCAACGCAATGCACGCTCGTTTTCGCGACGCCAGGTGCGAAGACACTGCAGGCCAATTATCCCGGCGATGGCAATTTCGCATCAGCGGCCGCTCAGACCACCCATCAGGTATCACTCACCGCCGATCTGAGTGTGAGCAAGACCAATCATCGCGAAAACGCGCCTGACGGAGCGATCCTGCGCTACGAACTGATCGTCGAGAACCTCGGCCCAGGAGCGGTCATCGGCGCCAGCTTCACGGACCAGCCGCCCAATACGCTGGCAGACGCGGCGTGGACCTGCTCGGCCAGCGGGCCGGCCAGTTGCCCGAGCGCGCAGGGGGTCGGGGCGATCGACGAGTCGGTTGATCTCGGCGTAGGCGGCCGACTGACTTATGTACTGACAGCCACGGTGGTCGGTCCGGTGGGCGGTACGGTGATCAATACCGCTACGATCTTGCCGCCTGCCGGAGTGGATGATCCAGAACCGGCCAACAATACTGCGACCGATGCAGACCCGATCGTGCCTCAGATCCTGTTGCAGGACGGTTTCGAGGACTGAGGATTGAGGGCTGAGGGCTGAGGGCTGAGGGCTGAGGGCCGAGGGCTGAGGGCCGAGGGCTGAGGGATCAGAAAAAGCCGGCCACTGTGGAACTGGCCAGTGAACTGTTCTTCTCAGCCCTAGGCCCTCAGCCCTCAAAATGCAGATGATCGTCATGGCGGGCTGCATTGCAGCCCTGGAAGCGAATCTTCGGGTTGCCCACGCCGAGGCGATCGCGCAGATGGGGTTCGAGCAGGACTTTCCGATTTCCTTGCTGCGGGCGATTTCTTCGATCAGGGCCCGGGTCGCAGGCTCGTCCAACTCCGGCTTGGGCAGCAGGGGCTGCAGCCAGGCCAGGTTCCAGCGCAGGGTGATCGACCGGTCGGGGCACAGCGGGGACATCGCCGGGTCCGGTTCGACGAAGGCGAAATAGCCGACCGGCGAGCCATTGCCGTCGTGCGGGTCGCCGTTTTCGTCCCGGTACAGGAACATCAGGTCGATCCGTCGGCCGCCGCCGAAGGGAAAGCCGGCGTCCAGATAGCGTACAGGTCGATCTGGCAGGCGCTGTGCCAGGCGCTGGTCGAGTGACTCCAGCGTCGCCGCCAGCTTGGGTACCACGTAATGGCGATTGGCCAGACAGTACAGCCGGCTGTGCGGCTGCAGCGATGCACCGCCCTGCCAGCACGGTAGGGCAACCCGGCCGCCGACACTCGCGAGCAGCGGGAACAGCCAGATTGCGCTGAGCAGATAGACCACGGCAACCAGAGCCGGGCGGATCAGCCAGCGTTCCTGTGCGGATCCAGCGTGCGTCATCGCGCCGAGCCCGACCCACAGGTAGATGCCGCCGAGTTGGGTCAGCAGCGTAGTCAGGAGCAGCAGCAACAGCCCGAGCAAGCGCAAAAGGATCGACCGTGCCGCCAGCGGGCCGAGGAGAATGGCGCGGCACAGGCTCATCCGCGCCGTGCTCGTGAGCCCCGGGCGAGATTCAAACAGGTGCAGAAGCCGCTCCAGTCAAGGCCGAGTTCCATGCCAGCGAGCTCTGCTCGGGGTCGGGGTCGGAATCGGAATCGGTATCGATGCGTTGCCCGGTGCATCCGGCTGCCTCTTCGTGAATCGCGTCGCCACGCCGCCGTTCTTGCTGACTGCCTGGTACACCTCAAGTCGTTGGCGAGGCCAAAGCTCATACCATCCCCCTCGATTCCGATTCCGACCCCGACTCCGACTCCGACTCCCGGCTTTGCATCGCCGCATCAGGTTGCCTGGCACCCAAACGAATCTCGCGGTTCCACCCTGAAGTGCCGTCCCGTTGCCCGTATCATCGCCGATCCCACGCTTGCCGGTTCAGCCCCAAGAAATGTCCAAAGCCCCCTGGTCCGAGCTGCCCCCGTCGATTCGCCTGACTCTGTCGCTGCTGGCGCTGGAGGGTGGGTCGATGCATCCCGGGACTTTGCAGCAACAGCTGCGGGTGATGGCTGAGCGCTCGCCGCAGGTGCCGAGGAACCCGGTGACCCAGACCACCCTGGTTCGACTGGCGGATCTGTACCCGGACTGGATCCGGCGCTTGCGGGACGGACTCATCGCAACCGAGACACTGCGCCGTATCGCCCTGCCGACGCGGGAGGCGGCGTTGTTGACGGCGGGCCGTTTTGAGGCGGAGATTTTTGATCAGGTCGTCTACTGGTCGAGTTCGGGCCCTGGGTTCAACAAGGTCGTGTGCTGGGTGCTGGCAGGTGCACCGACACTTGCTGGTCGTCGTTATGCGCAGTTGCCGACCGAATCGCTGATCTATCACGCGTTGGAATGGATCCTCCCGCCCGGCCACGACCCGGCGCTGTTTGAGCGCTTGCCATCGTCGATGCGGCGACTGTGGCTGTTTCGACGATTTTCCGTCGCCTACTACCATGTGAAGGACGAACTGCCGCTCTGGCGCGACCGACTGAGCGAGCTCGATCCGCTCGACCGGGTGGCTCTGGACGGTCTGTCACCGGTGATCGACGACCGCCTGCTGGCCGGGCTGGCGCCGCGCGATACCGAGCAGTGCCCGGACTGGCTCTTGCTCGCCAGCCGCAGCGCAAGAAAGTGCCTGGCCCGCGCCGATGTCGCCTATCTGGACGACTTCGAGATTGCGATCAAGGCGCTGCGCAAGGACCGCCTGCTGTGGGGCTGTTTGCCCGGGTTGAGCGGTCTGATGCACTGGCTGCTGTTGATCGCCGATCAGCGTCCGGCGAGCCTGCGACGCTTGCGCAGCCTGGTCAAGCTCGACAGCAGCAAGGTGATTCCGGCCGATTACCAGCGCCATCGGCGCATGGCAATGCTCGCTCGGGTCTGGCTGGATGGGCAGGACCTGCCGCTGAATGATCTCGAACCGACCGATCCGATTGGTTGCTGGCTGGAACTGGTGCTGGGCTGGTGGCGTGGTTTGACGCCGTCGGCCACTGAGCTGGCGCAGGCCGGGAAAGCCGTTGACCACGCCCGCGCCCTCGGTTGGATCGCGCTCGCCGAGCAATTGGAGGCCTGCATCGATCGTTGCAATGGCATTGCCGAAGGCGAGCGCAGCTTCATCATCGATCTGCGCGAAAAACAAAGTGACTGGGAGCGCACGCTGGAAGCGCTGGAGGCGCTCGCCAACCATTCGGTGGCCAGGCAGCAGAAGGTCAGCGGCGGTCGCCTGCGCGTCGTGTTACGACCGCTGAAGCACTACGGCGCGGGTCACTTCGACTTGAGCTTCAGCCACATACCGCTGTTGCGCAATGGCGAGGAGGGCCGCGGCAAGAATCTGGGCACGGTCCGCAGCCTCAACTCGGCGCTGGCGCTGTGGCCGAGCGAGAGCCAGGAGGCGGCGATCCTGCGGGCCGCGCTGACCGATGCCAACAGCCATCGCTGGGAAGACCTCGGACAGGCCGCCGGACGGCCGGATGCGCGCACGCTCAAGGCCCTGATCGGTCATGCAGAAATCTACGATGCCTCGGGCAAGCTGGTCGAGATATGCGAGGGGCGGCCGAAGCTGACGCTCAGTGGCGGCGGCGAAGGCCAGGTCAAGCTGAGTTTCGATCCGCCCCTGGACCCGGCCCTCCCGGTCAGCTGGCTCAAGCGTGACGGCCGCTGGTATCGCTTTGAGCCGAATGCGCAGCAAAAGTTACTGCGTGGCCTGCTGGATAAACCACAGACGCTGCCGGCCGACGCGCTGCAACGGCTGACCCAGGCGGCCGAGGGTCTGCAGCCCTGGGCGGATCTGGCGCTGGACGGCAATGCCGGCGCCACCGCGGTAGCACCGCAGCCACAGCCGCATCTGCTGCTGGAATGGGCCGACGGCAGTCTGCTGCTGCAGGCCAGAGTGCGACCGCTGGGGCGCGAGCATGGTCCCTATGCGATCCCGGGCAAGGGCCCGCGGCAACTCCTGGGCAGCGTAGGCGCGATTCCGACCGTGACCGAGCGCGATCTGCCCGCCGAGCGCAGCGCCGCGGTCGAGTTGCTGGAGCGGCTCGAATTGCCGGTTGAAGCTATCGAAGATGACGGCGGCGAATGGGTGCTGGCGCCGGAAGCGGCGCTCGAACTGCTGGCCCGGATCGAGCAGATGGAACCGCTGCCTATCGTCGCCTGGCCCAGGGGTGGCGGCAAACGCGTGCTACGCGGGACCGCCCTGAAGCTGGAGGTCAAGGGCGGTCGGGACTGGATCGGTGTCGATGGCGGGATGAATCTGGCCGACGGCAGCGTGTTGGCGGTGAACCGTTTGCTTGGTTTGATCCGCGCCGGCGAGAGCCGTTTCGTGACACTGGATTCGGACCGGTTGCTGCTGCTCGACAGCAAGTTGCGGGCGCAACTGGCGGCCCTGGCACCACTCGCCGACGGCCGCGGTCAGGTCAAGCTGCACAAGCTCGCCGCGCC
>JBGTIE010000618.1:0-1918 GCA_041745855.1 Lysobacterales bacterium
GGATTATTTCCGCGATCTGGTCGCCGATTTCAGGGCCTGCACGCGCTTTGCCCCGCCGTGGAACCTGAAACTGCGTTCCCCTGGCCTGAAGGGCCTGATACCGGTGTGGGACAACGCCGACGACGTCGATCTGGAACACCATCTGCGCCACAGCGCGCTGCCGCGCCCCGGCGGCGAGCGTGAACTCGGTCAGCTGATCGCACGACTGCACAGCCAGCCGCTGGACATGCATCGGCCGCTGTGGGAGTGCGCGCTGATCGAGGGGCTGGAAAACCGGCGCTTCGCGATCTACACCAAGATGCACCACTCGATGATCGACGGCATCAGCGGCATGAAGATGCTGGTGCGCTCGATGGCAACCGATCCGGTTGAAAGCATGAAACTGCCGGCCTTCTGGGCGATCGGCTGCGGCGATGCCAACGGCAAGCCGGCGCGCAAGCTGGGCAAGTCCAAGCTGCGCAAGCGCAAGCTCGAGGAGCCCGTGCCGTCCGCGCCATCGGCCACCGATGTCATCGCCGAAGCATGGAATCTGGTCCGTAGTCAGATCGGCTCGGTGCCCGGCGTGGCGCGCGCCTTCGGAACGATGCTTGGCGGGCTTACGCGCAAGACCGACAAGCTGATGGTGCCCTTCGACACGCCCAGCTCGGTCATCAACACGCGCATCCGCAGCCCGCGCCGCTTCGCCACCCAGATCTATGCGATCGATCGCCTGCGCGCAGTGGCTCAAACCGCTGGCGGCACCCTCAACGACGTCGTGCTGGCGATCTGTGGCGGCGCGTTGCGGCGCTTCCTGCTCGAGCTCGATCAGCTGCCGAAAAAGCCCCTGACCGCCGGCATTCCGGTGTCGGTGCGGCCAAAGGACGACGAGGGCACGGGCAACGCGATCACCTTCATAATCTCCACCCTGGGCACCGACATCGACGATCCGATCGAGCGGCTGCACGCGATCACCGACTCGACCCGGCGCGCCAAGGAGCACATGCAGACCCTGCCGCGGCAGGCAATGACCCAGTACACAATGGTCCTGATGGCGCCCTACATCCTGAGCCTGCTGACCGGCATGGGCGGCCGCACCCGGCCGATGTTCAACGTCACGATATCCAACGTCCCCGGCCCCGAGCAGCCACTGTACTTCCGCGGCGCGCGGATGGAGGCGACCTATCCGGTGTCACTGCTGTCGCACGGCCAGGCCCTCAACATCACCTGCCAGAGCTACGCCGGCCAGCTCGCCTTCGGCTTCACCGGCTGCCGCGACACCCTGCCGCACATGCAGCGCCTGGCCACCTACACCGGCGAGGCGCTGGCCGAACTGGAGCAGCGGCTAGCCGAGCCCGATCGGCCCACCGTGACAAGGAAGGCAGGCAAGAAAGCGAAGGCCGAAGGCACGCGAAAGCCACGCAAGGCTTCCGGTGAGACCAAGACGGACAAGGCAAAGGCGGGCGCGACCAAGCCTGCCAAGGTCAAGACCAGCTCGCCCAGGTCCGCCACGGTCAAGCCCAAAGCGGCCAAAGATGGCGGGGCCAAGGCAGCCGAAGTTGAAACAGCGAAGCGCAAAGCCAACAAGGCCGAAGGCGCAACGGCCAACGCGCCCAAGCCCAAGGCGTCGAAGCCAGCCGCCAAGACCACACCCGGCAAGCCACGCAGAACCGCCGCAGCCTCAGCCTCATCCAGAAGTAAGAAGGCAACGGCAGGGCCTGCCAAGCCGACCAAGGCAAACGCGAAGACCTCCGCCGAGATCAAACCGATCAAGGGGGCTCCGGCTTCAGTTCAGGCGAAGCCAGCCGGAGGCCGACGCCGCGTCGTCAAGCCCAAGCCCGTGCGTTGAAAACCAGCAGCCGCGCAACGTCCATAGGCTAGGGTTTTTCCCGGGAGCGCCGGCATCCCCAATCGAGTCAAGGCCGGGCTCAGCGGGCGCTAT
>JBGTIE010000619.1:0-2875 GCA_041745855.1 Lysobacterales bacterium
CTAGGGCACAGGGCCCAGGGCCCAGGGCCCAGGGCCCAGAAGGTCAAGAGCCGCGCCCTGGGCCTATGCCACGCGCCCTCTGCCCAGCAGCCGAAGAGCCGCTCCACTGGGCCCTGGGCCCTGAGCCCTGGGCCCTGAAAACCCACACAGGGGTTCTGAAACATCCGGTTCGCTCGAAGTCCAAACAGGTGCGACTTCGCCTGTAAACTCGCCGCCCCTCATCCCCTGACCTTGAGTTGCCATGTCGGACCCCCGTCACGCTGCCCTTTGCGCCTTTGTCGCCGCCCACCTCGGCGCGACCGCCAGCGCACCGGAGCAGGCGAGCAGTGATGCCAGCTTCCGGCGCTATTGGCGCGTGCATACGCCGAAAGGGACGCAGATCATCATGGACGCGCCGCCCGAGCGGGAGAACTGCGGTCCCTTCGTCGATGTCGCCGGACGGCTGGCGCGCGCCGGCGTGCGGGCGCCTACGGTCCTCGCGATGGATCTGGAGCAGGGCTTTCTCTTGCTCGATGACATGGGCACCCGAACCGTGCTGGAGATCCTCGGCCCAGACAACGTCGAGACACTTTACGGCGAAGCGCTCGATACGCTCTTGCAGATGCAACTGAAGGTCGCCACCGAGGGTCTGCCGCGCTACGACGAGAATCGCCTGCGCGACGAGATGGAACTGTTGCTGCGCTGGTTCCTGCAGCAGCATCTTGGCGTCGAGTTGGAATGCCACGATTACGACCGCCTCGAGCAATCCTTCCTGGTGCTGATCCACAACGCGCGAGTGCAGCCGCAGTTGTTTGTCCACCGCGATTTTCATTCGCGCAACCTGATGGCGGGTACGCCGCCAGCGGTGCTGGACTTCCAGGACGCGGTAATCGGTCCGATCACCTACGATCTGGTATCCCTGCTGAAGGATTGCTACGTCCGCTGGCCACCGGATCAAGTCGCGGCGTGGGCCGAAGGCTACCGACAGCGTCTGCATGCCGAAGGCGTTGCGGTACCCGACGGTCGGCGCTGGCAGCGTTGGTTCGATCTGATGGGGCTGCAGCGCCATCTCAAGGTGCTGGGAATCTTTGCCAGGCTTTGGTACCGCGATGGAAAGAGCGGTTATCTTGCTGATCTACCAAGGGTTTTACAGTATTCGCTGGAGGTTTGCGAACGCTATCTGGAGTTGCAGGAACTGGGCCGATCGCTGCAGCGATGGACCGCGGACGTCGAATTGGACAGCCCGCGTCGAAAACAAAAGTAATGTTTGGGATTTGCACTGGCTCCGGCCTGCGAAAGCGCCTAGCCTGAGCAGGCTGGCGGAGTTCGCCACCATTGGGGCGATGAAGGATTCATGCGCAAGGCGTTGATATTTGCGGCGGGGAAGGGCGAGCGACTGCGTCCGCTGACTGACACCTTGCCCAAGGCGCTGGTCGAGGTCGGCGGCCGGCCGTTGCTCTTTCATCACCTGGACGGGCTGAAGAAGGCCGGCTTCAGGGATGTGGTCATCAATCTTTCCCATCATGGGAACCAGATCCGCAACGCGGTGGGTGATGGTTCGGCGTGGAAACTGCGCGTGCAGTATTCTGACGAAGGTCCGGAGCCGCTGGAGACCGGCGGTGGCATGCGCCAGGCGCTGGATCTGCTCGGGGAGAGCGACGAGTTCGCTGCCATCAACGCGGACATCTACACCAACTTCGACTATCGCCGCCTGCGCGGCTGGCCGGCCGGACTGGCGCATCTGGTCCTGGTGCCCAACCCGCCGCACAACGCGCGGGGTGATTTCGCACTCGAAGACGGTCACGTGCTGAGCGTGGCGGCTGGCCGCCTGACCTTCGCCGGTATCGGCGCCTACCGCCCCGAATTCATCTCCGGCTACAAACCCGGCACTTACAAGCTGGCGCCGGTGCTGCGCACCGCCATCGCCCACGGCGTGGTCAGCGGCGAATTTTTCGAAGGGATCTGGCTCGACGTAGGCACCCCCGAGCGACTGGCCGAAGCCAACGAACTTGCGGATCGACGCGTCAGAAGGCGGCGTGCGGGGTGACAGAGCAGTTCCAGTGGCCCGTCAAGATCAAGAGCGGGAGACTTCGAACTCCGTCACGGGCCACTGTCGCCAGGCCAAGCCCTACGTGATTCGGGTCGCCACGCACCGCCGCTGCTCTTCTGAGCCCTGAGCCCTGGGCCCTCCAAAGATGCGGTTCGCGCAGCTCACCGACATCCTACGGGCGCCGCCGCTGCTCTTCTGGGCCCTGAGCCCTGAGCCCTGGGCCCTTGTGTGATGCGGTTCGCGAATCTCACCGACATCCTACGGTTGCCGCCGCTGCTCTTCTGGGCCCTGGGCCCTGAGCCCTGAGCCCTGGGCCCTGAGCCCTGGGCCCTGAGCCCTGGGCCCTCCAAAGATGCGGTTCGCGGAGCTCACCGACATCCTACGGGCGCCGCCATTGCTCTTCTGGGCCCTGGACCCTGGGCACTGGGCCCTCCAACGATGCGGTTCGCGGAGCTCACCGACATCCTACGGGCGCCGCCATTGCTCTTCTGGGCCCTGAGCCCTGGGCCCTTGCTCGATGCGGTTCGCGCAGCTCACCGACATCCTACGGGCGCCGCCGCTGCTCTTCTGGGCCCTGAGCCCTGAGCCCTGGGCCCTGCTCTTACTGGCTACTGGAACTGCTCTGCAAGCTCCGCAAAAAGACCACCGCCTCATCCAACGCCGCCGTGCGCCGCATCGGCGGCAGGCTGTCGAGGAAGACCCGGCCGTAGCTCTTGCTGCGCAGACGCGGGTCGCACAGGACCAGCACGCCGCGATCGTCTACGTCGCGGATCAGGCGGCCGGCGCCCTGCTTCAGGGCCAGCACGGCTTCGGGCAGGGACAGGTCGCGAAAGGGTGACAGGCCGC
>JBGTIE010000620.1:0-5779 GCA_041745855.1 Lysobacterales bacterium
ACGCTGCGCGTGATCCTTGCCACCACTGCCAGCGCGTCATCAAGAGGAAGCTCTTCCCCATCTTGATAGCCTTGCGCCGCAGCCACGGACCAACTTCCAGTCGCGATGGCTTTCGCCCCGGCTGCTGCGACCGCCTTCGCACTGCCTGAATCCCAGATGTTGTACAGGATAACCGGATCATGAGGAATGTGCAGGCTACGGAAATACTCGGCCTTGTCGATCTGGGATGTCATGTCGATGTCTCTCTCGTCGTTGTCTTGAGTTGCCGCTCGATCTCGATCAGGCGCTGTTTTCGCCACAGGCCGCCGCCATAGCCGGTCAGTGAGCCGTCCGATCCGATCACGCGGTGGCACGGGATCATCAGTGCGATCTGGTTAGCGCCGTTTGCGCGGGCTACAGCCCGGATTGCGCCCGGTCGGCCAATCTGGCGGGCGATGTCAGAATAGCTGCGCGTTTCGCCGACGGGAATCTCCCTTAGTGCGTCCCAGACCTGCCTTGTGAAAGCGCTGCCTGCCAAGGCCAGTGGCGTCTTAAATCGGCTTGATTGGGCGGCGAAATAGGCTGCAAGCTCCTCCGCCGCCTGTTCTGAGGGTGGCAGGGTACCGATCCCGATCCCTTCTTTTGACGCGGCCTGCAATCGCGCCAGTTCAGCGGGTAGACCTTTCCGGCCCACAAATTCCAGCAGATGCAAATGGCTGCGACTGCTGACTGCGATCATGTCACCCAGCGATGTCGGTATCCACGTTGCGCGCAATAGCCTGTCCGAGCGCAGGTCGGAAGGAGCGCATCCAAGAAGACGCGCAAAAGCGGCACGAAACGCACTCGACGATTCAAAGCTCGCCTCATGCTGGGCGGTGATGATCTTGCCACCGGCGGAAAGCGTCTCGAACCCTTCACGCAGGCGGCGCAGGCGGGCCATTTCCAGAAAAGTCATCCCAAACTGTCGCTTGAAGGAGCGCCGCACCGTAGAGAGATCAAAACCAAGCTGTTCGACATAGCTCTCCGACCAGCGCAGATCCGGACGCTCGTCCAACGCACGAAGAAGCGATGCAATCGTCGGATCGGCCAGTGCAGCCGCCTGTAGCGGATGACACCGCTTGCAGGCACGATAACCTGCTTCGATGCATTCGCCGATTGTCGCGAAGAAAGTACAGTTTCCCGGCCTCGGCTTCCGAGCGGGGCAGGTCAGCCGACAGAACACGCCGGTTGAGGCAACGCACACAAAGGCTTGCCCGTCAAAGCGAGGGTCGCGTGCAAGAAGCGCTGCGTAAAGGGACTGGTGGTCTGGCAGATCGAACAACATTCTACGCATGTATCTCTGCAAGGCGCGCACTGTCGCCGATTTTCAGGCGTCTATTTAGTTTTTTGGCAGCGCAACCTGAAGCGGCATGATCACAAGCTAGCCCGACAACCTTCTGAGAGGAGGCTACCTGGTAGGTGACAATGGATTTCGACCCCAGTCGCAGAGTTCTGACCGTTCGTGGCGCTTCGGTCAATGTCGCAAGCATCAGGGCGACAGATCAAGGGTGTCTTGGTCCGAGAACTCTGCAACTATCCACGACTCGGCTAAGCGGAGACTGCGACCTGGAGTGACTGTGGCAGGATAGACGAACCAGTAGCTGAAGCTTGCCGCAAGACCAATACCAAAGGGCGCAATCAGCCGACCGGATGCGAGATCTTCCGCAACTAGCAACGAGCGCCCGAGAGCGACGCCTTGACTGTCGAGCGCAGCTTGCAAGATTGCCGTGTCGTCGCCGAGTCTTGGACCGGTAGGTGCCGACAACTTGCAGCCGGCTGCCAAGAACCATGCCGACCATGTCTCTGGAATGTCGCCATGGAGCAGCGTCGCACGTACGAGGTCATCTGGCTCAAAGATGTTCTGCTTTTCCAAATAGCCCGGCGTACACACCGGACGAACCGTTTCCCTTGCAAGCCGCCGACAGTAGAGGCCGTTCCATGGGCCGATTCCATAACGGATCGCGGCGTCGATGCCCTCAGCACCGAAATCAACCAAGTGCCTTGAGGCAGTGATCCGCAGGTCGATGTCGGGGTGAGATGCAACGAAGCGCGTGAGCCTTGGCGCGAACCACTTTGCGGCAACTGAGGGCAACATTGAAAGCGTGACGATACACTCGGCAGCACCTATTTCTGATACCGCGGCACGTACTTCTCCAAGCGCGCGGGCAAGCCGCTCTGACAAACGTAGGCCAGTCGGGGTGATCGCCAGACGGACCCCATTCCGCGTGAAGAGCGTTGATCCTACGGTCGCCTCCAGATCGGTGATTTGCCGGGATACCGCGCTTTGTGTAATGCCCAACTCACGCCCCGCAGCAGTAAAATTTCCATGCCGCGCGGCGGCCTCGAACACCTCCAGTGCGCGCAGTGGAGGTTTCACGACCTTGCCTGGCTGTAGCCTCGGAGCCTGATGATCCTTGCTCATCTAAAAATCCATAATTACTCATTATGCCTTTGAGTTGTATAACTCTATCATGATCCCAATGCAATAAACAGAGGGCAAAGCCATGACAGAACAGACAGTCCGCACTGGGCCTTTGGAGGTGCAGAGCACAGCATTTTTCAGGCGCCTTGTTCCTGACATGCCGCTCGTGATCTGGATGGTTCTCGCCACGCTGACGATAGCGCTTGCGGGAGGGATGGCACCGGGTGTGGCAGTAACAACGTTCAATGACGGCTTCGGCTATGCCATCGGTGAGTTTGCGCTGATCTTGCTACCTTCTTTCACTATTGCGGCTGCACTTTCCCGCGCCGGGGCAATGCCTGAGGGTGCAGGGCGATTTGCGGTGATGGTGTCTCCGGTCGCCGGCGCGGGAATGATCTGTCCAGACACGGCCTATGCTGCTCTGTCACCCGCCGCAGCCAAGCGAAAACTTGAAGTAGCCTTTGGAGCATACGCGGGCTTCAAGCTCTTATTTCCTGCGGGCCCACTGATCGTGGCGACTGGTCTGGGCGTCGATAGTAGCGGCCTTATTTTGGCAGGAATTGCGCTTACGATACCGGTATGGGCCGCGGGTGTGCTTTGGGCGCGGTTTTCGTTCCGCGCGAATGCCGCAAGCAACACTCAGCCGAGCCTGCTCCTAGATTCCGAAGTGCCGACGGTATCGGCGCAGAGCTTTAGCATTTTTCTACCCTTCGCAGTTCTTGCATTACTTCTCGGAGCGGCTCCACTCGTCGGAACAACAAACGTCGGTTGGATTGATTTCTCTCTTCAGCCTAAGGGAGCCCTCCTCGCGGCTGCAGTGGTCGCGCTCTTGCAAACGGCTTCAGTTGACAGGCGCGCTTGTTTAGACAGCGCAGTCCGCCGCACAGGGTCGCTGCTTCTCATAATCGGCGCAGCGAGCGCGTTTGGGGCAGTGCTTACGACCGTAGTTTCTGTTGAATCGCTGATGCCTACAAGCAGTGGATGGACAGCGGTGCTCGGACTTTTTGCTCTTACTGTAGTCTTCAAGCTGATCCAAGGCTCAAGCATGGCGACATTCGCAGCTATTGCACCCGTGGCTGCGCCGGCGGTGCTCGCGAGTGGCGTTGATCCGATGATCGCGGTATTCGCAATCTGCATCGGGTCGTTTGTCGCGATACTTCCGAATGACAGCTTCTACTGGCTCGTGCGCCGCGATGCGATGGCTGACGAGGTTGCCGAGGGACGGGTCTTGCGCATCCTCGCGGGGGGCGCCGTCATTCAGGCTTTGACAGGCCTAGGTTTGCTTCTTGCGGCCATGGCGGTGCTGTCATGAGATCGATTGACACAGAGCTCAAAGGCACATTTCGCGCTCCACTGCCTTCCGACGCGGAGTCGCTACGCAAAATTGACCTTGCTGGTCTTGAAACGGGTCATGCTTCGTTCCGGTCGGAAGCCTATGACTGGGAGACTTTCGAGGCGAGCTATCTGACTGGTCGCGGTCTGGCATTAGTTGCCGATAGGCCGAACGGGATCGTGGCTTGGGCCGGTGTTTCGCAGGTATCGACGCGAGCCGTCTACAGCGGTGTTGGCGAGGTGTCGGTCTATATCGCCATGGAGGCGCGAGGCGCGGGACTTGGGCGAAATCTACTGACCTCCCTGGTCAAGGCATCTGAAGACGCTGGGTATTGGACACTTGTTGCCCAGATCTTTCCTGAAAACCAAGCAAGCGTCTCATTGCACCGAAAATGTGGGTTTCATGAAGTTGGGCGGCGATGCCGATTGGGCCGCATGGGATACGGGCCGATGGCGGGAAAGTGGCGGGACGTGATTTTGCTCGAAAGACGGAGCGAAAGAGCAGGCATTGATTGAACAAGAGTTTGATTGGGCATTGGATGCGATCAGGCGGTTCCTGCGCGCAACAGGACTCTCAGCCATGGATTCTTAACCTGACTGGACCCGCGCAAGCATTCAACTGTCCCCGGATGCGGGTCATTATCAGACGAAGGCACGCTATCACTACCGGCGGAGGAGGTTATGGTTCGGAAGCTTAATCGCGCTGTGGCGACACCGCCTGGAGAGGTTGTTCACTCCAAGCAGGTAACGGTCCGGCGCCCATATTGGCCCATGGCTGGCCATGTTCATCTTTCACCTTGCAACGCGTCATCCCCTCCGCTGTCGAGGAGCTTTACTCTCCATTGGTACGACTTGCCTGGTTTCGGTCGGTCAGCGATGCGTCCGGACCGACAGCTCTCGCCTGATGTTCACGTCGATATATTCGCTCTGATATTGCGGTGTTTCGGCTTTGAACGGCCCATCGTTGTGACCCATGACTTCGGTGGCGCCGTGACGTGGCGCGCGCAGTTACTCCCAGGCAGCGACTATGACCAACTGGCCCTCGCGAATGTTGTCGCGGTAAAGCCTTGCGGATCGGAGTACTTCGACCATGTGGGGCGACCTGTGCATGCCTTCATCGGCCTGCCTCCTCACATCCATGAAGCGGCCGTCCACCCGAACGGCAACAGCAGGCAGAGAATTGGTCCGTGAGCTTTGAAGTTCTTGTCTCCATCGCTATTTTTGCGTTTGCTTCTGCTGCAACGCCTGGCCCGAACAATCTTCTTCTGCTCGCGTCTGGCCTGCGCGTCGGGTTGCTGCGAACGTTGCCCTTTGCATTTGGGATCAATTTTGGCTTTTCTGTCCTCCTTGTTAGTATCGGCTACGGTCTTGGCCGATTGTTTGAAATATATCATTCTGCCCAACTAGTGCTCAAACTCGTTGGGACGTTTTATTTCCTTTATCTTGCTTGGACGCTTCTGATAAAGAGTAGCGCCACAGGAAATAAAACCGCGCGAGAACTTGGATTTTGGGGCGGTGCATTTTTCCAGATTGTAAATCCTAAAGCGTGGCTGATGGGTATTACTGCTATTGCCCTATTCTTACCGCAGGATTGGACAGGAGCGACACTCGCCAACATTGTTCTAATCTTCATGTTCCTTGGGCTTCCGGCCAGCGTTGCATGGGCGGGAATTGGTCAGTCCCTAACAGTGCTGGTGTCTGACGAGCGTCGCATGCGGATCTTCAACTCAGCCATGGTCATGCTCTTCGTCTTTTCGATTGTACCTGTGTGGATGCCGTATAAATGAACGCCTCAATTCTATTTTGTCGCGCTACTTCTCGCCGCGGTGCCGCCTCGTGTTTGCCACCTTACATAAGATTTCCAATAACGGTCTGATATCAATCCGTCCGGACAGCTGGAACGGTTATGTCCCGAATTTCTGTAACGAGCTCTCTTACAGCGTGCGCGCCATCACCTCTGCTACGTTTATCCCTCCCTCCTGCATCTTTGTCTCCGCTCGCGATCGG
>JBGTIE010000621.1:0-7794 GCA_041745855.1 Lysobacterales bacterium
CGGCGCGGTGTTGAAGGCGGCGAAAGCCGTGGTTCGCGGCGCGCGCCGGAACCGCGCTACGGTTTGCGGTAGACACCGCCGCGGTGGCACTGCCCTCTGGGCCCTGGGCCCTGGGCCCTGTGCCCTGGGCCCTGGGCCCTCGCTCTACTCAAACCCATCCCCAAAAACCCCATCTTCCATCGACTCCACCGTGTGCGATTCCGTGTCGCTGGAACCCATGAAATTGTCGTCACCGGCGTAGTTGGCAGTCAGCGTGCGGGCGCCTGGTGCGATCAGGCTGAGTTGGCAGCTGTTGCTCGGTAGGGTCGCGCTGCAGTTTTCCGGCCCGCCCGCGGCGGTGATGTTGACGCTGCCGGTGGGGGTGCCGGCGCCGGGGTTGATGATGCCCAGGGAGAACTGGACCGTGACCGGTTGCCCGCTCGCGGACGGGTCGGGGCTGTCGCTGGTGATGTTCAAGTTGGTGCGGGCCTTGTTCACCAGATGGGTGCTCGTGCCCTGGCTGGGAAGGAAAGTCCCGCTGCCGGCGTAGCTGGCGGTCAGCGTCTTGTTGCCGACGCTGGTCGAGACCAGCGCGCAGATGCCGAAGCCGGCGGTCAGATTGCCGCCGCAGCTGGCGCCGCTGCCGTCGCTGACCGTGTAGGCACCGGTCGGCGGCCCGCCGCTGCCACTGACCTGGATCTGGACATTGAAGGGCTCGCCGACGACGGTCGGATCGGGCAGGTCGGACAGGATGACGGTGGTCGTCGGCACGCCCAGGCGGTGCGGCTCGGTGTCGCTGCTGGCGTCGAAACCCAGGTCCCCAAGATAGTTGGCGGTCAGGGTCCGGTTGCCGCTACCGGTCGATGTCAGTTGGCAACTACCCTGGGCGCTGACGTTGAGGCTGAAGCTGCAGCTGGCGCCGGCACCGTCGTTGACCTCGACCGTGCCGGTGGGCGTGCCGGACGGTCCCTGACCTGGCACCGTCTTGCTCACGCTGACCGCGACCGTGTAGGCCTGGCCGGGTGCGCTCGGATCAGGGTTGTCGCTGGTGATCAAGGTGGCGGTGTTGGGTCCGGGGCTGTAGTACCAGTTGGCGGCGCTGTCGAGGCGGATGTCGGCGGCGGTGATGCGGAAATGATTGCTTGCGATGGAGCTCGCGCTGATCTGGCAGAAGGCGAAGCCGGCGCCGCTGATGAAGGCGATATCGATGTCGCAGTTGCTGGTGCGGCCGACGTATTCGAGCACGACGCTGTAATCGTCGGCGGTGCCCTGGATCCGGTCGACGCCGGAGGCGGCCAGCCGGATCGTCGACAGGTCCTCGCCGGTCAGGCGGCGTTGCGCCTCGTCGTTGAAGGTCAGTTGCTGCATCACCGATTCGGTCTGGCCGATGCCGAGCGCGGCGAGCACGTTGCGGTCGGCATTGGCGGCGAAGTTGTGGCCGGCCGGCAGGTTGCCGGTACGGGCAAAGGTGGTGCTGTCGATGATGGCCGGAAACTCCAGCGGCCGGTTGACGTTGCGGCGGTACCAGTACAGGTTGACGTCGTCGCCACGCACATCGTCGAAGGAGCCATGCAGGCCGTCGGCGCCGGCGCCCTGATCGAAGACGCCATTGGGTCCGCGGGCGGACTTGGTGCCGTTGGCTTGCGGGTCGCTCAGACCCGATTCGCTGGCGTGATTGGGATGGGCCGGGCCGAGGCAATGGCCAAGCTCGTGCAGCAACACGCTTTCAAGGTCGAACTGGTTGGAGGGCAGGTCGTTGTTGGCGCCCATGCCCAGGTTGCGCGTGCTGACCCGCTGCGCGTTCCAGGTCGCAACGGTCTTCTGCACGGTCGCCTCGGCATTGTTCAGATTGCCGCCCGGCACCCCGCTGGGATTGAGGCAGATTGTCACAAGGCGCGGCCCGCCGATGCCGGTGTAGCCGGTCGGATGCATGATCAGGTTCGGTGCGCCGCCGTCAGCACCGATGAAGGCACCGGCCAACGCGGATTCGGCGCTCAGCAGGAGGATCATGGCGAACGCGCGGGCGGTCATTGCAAGGATTCCGTCATTCGCTGCAGGCGCGGGTCTTCGCTCAGCGCCATCAACGCCTCGACCGCCTGCCACAGCGCCGTCAGTTCCAACAATTCGGGGTAGCGATCAGCATCGTGCGCCAGCGCCGTCCATGCCAGCGTGCGCGCCTGAGGCGTGCCGGGTTGCAGCTCCAGCACGTGCCGACTGGCGCCGGCGACCACGGAAATCTGCGGCCGCTCGTCGCGCGCTTCGCCCCGGCGCAACTGGCCCTCGACGTCCTGTTTGCGCGCGGCCAGTGCCGCCGAGTCGAAGGGCGCTTGTTCCAGCGCAGCGACCCGCAGCTCCAGCCCGGCGCGTTCGTTCTCGCTCAACATCATCGACCACAGACCGGCGCGCACATCGAAGCGCGGGTAGTGCACCTGCAGGCAGCCGTTGGCGCCAACGGTGATCCGCCGCACGGTATCCGGGCCGCCGACCTCTGACGGGATCAACTGCAGCCGATAGCGCAGCGGCTTGCCCGGCTCACAGGCGGACAGGTGGACGCTGGTCAGGCCGGCCAGCAGCGTCAGCAGCGGCAGAAGGCGCATTGCGTGGGTCCCCGGTGGATCGACTAGCGATAGCGGCAGATACTAACCCGAGCTCCCCTCGGGGTCGGAATCGGAATCGGGGTCGGTATCGATCTTTAGCCCGGCGTGCGCAGCGTAGTCCTCGTGACCCGTCGGGCCTGTCGTGGCTTTCGATTCCGATTCCGATTCCGACCGCGATTCCGATTCCGATTCCGACCCCGACCCCGATCATCAGCGCTTTCCCGACTCGACTTGCCACCCCCCAACCATCGGCCCATGCGCTGACCGCCCAAGCGGCGCACTATCGGCGCTTCGTATCATTCACCTGCGCGGGGCGCCCCCATGGAAAGACGTCGTTTTCTGACTATCGCCGGCTGTGCTGCCGGCAGTCTGATGCTGCCGATCAGCGGCCGCCTGATTGCTGCCGAGGCACTGACGAGCAAGCTCGATGTGGCGGTCAAGAAGGCCCTCGCCGATGTGGCGCTGGAGGCGGCCCGGTCCGCCGGAGCGAGCTACTGCGATGTGCGCATCGGTCGCTACCTGCAGCAGTTCATCGTCACCCGCGAAAAGCAGGTCGACAACGTCGTCAATACCGAATCGCTCGGTGTGGGCGTGCGGGTGATCGCCCAGGGCACCTGGGGTTTTGCCGCCAGCAGTGATCTGAGCAAGGAGGCGGTGGCGCAGGCCGCGCGCACCGCAGTCGCGATTGCCAAGGCCAACTCGAAGCTGCAGACCGAGCCGGTGCAGCTGGCGCCGGTCAAGGGCGTGGGTGAGGTCAGCTGGGCCACGCCGATCGAGAAGAACGCGTTGGAAGTGGCGCTGAAGGACAAGGTCGACCTGCTGCTGAGCGTCAACGCCGCCGCGCTGGGCGCCGGTGCCAGCTTCGTCAATTCGACCCTGTTCCTGGTCAACGAGCAGAAGTATTTCGCTTCCACCGACGGCTCTTACATCGACCAGGACGTGCACCGCATCTGGGCGCCGATGCAAGTTACCGTGGTCGACAAGGAAAGCGGCAAGTTCCGCGCCCGCGCCGGCCTGTCGGCGCCGATGGGGATGGGCTTTGAATACCTCGACGGCACCGAGAAGGACCGCATCGTCCTGCCTGGTGGGGTCGAGATCTACGACAAGCGTTACGACATGGTGGCCGACGCCAAGGCCGCCGCGCAGCAGTCGGCCATCAAGCTCAAGGCGACCTCGGTCGAGCCAGGCAAGTACGATCTGGTGCTCGACCCCAGTCACATGTGGCTGACCATCCACGAGAGCGTCGGTCATCCGCTTGAACTCGATCGGGTGCTCGGTTACGAGGCCAACTACGCCGGCACCAGCTTTGCCACCCTCGACAAGCGTGAGGACGGCTTCAAGTACGGTGCTGACCGAGTGACCCTGTTTGCCGACAAGACCCAGGTCGGCAGCCTGGGTGCGGTCGGTTATGACGACGAAGGTGTCCCGACCAAGCGCTGGGATCTGGTCAAGGATGGTGTGCTGGTGAATTACCAGGCGATCCGCGACCAGGCCCACATGATCGGAGAGAAGGAGTCGCACGGCTGCTGCTATGCCGACTCCTGGTCCAGCGTCCAGTTCCAGCGGATGCCCAACGTCTCCCTCGCCGCCGGCAAGGACGAGTTGACGGTGGAGGAGATGATCGCCGAGGTGGAGAAGGGGATTTACATTGTCGGTGCCGGATCCTTCTCGATCGACCAGCAGCGCTACAACGCCCAGTTCGGCGGCCAGCTGTTCTTTGCCATCGAAGACGGCAAGATCACCGAGCAGATCGAGGATGTTGCCTACCAGATCCGGACGCCCGAGTTCTGGAACGCGTGCAGCGCCCTGTGCGACGAGCGCGACTACCGCCTAGGCGGCTCCTTCTTCGACGGCAAGGGCCAGCCCCCCCAAGTCTCCGCCGTCTCCCACGGCTCCCCCACGGCCCGCTTCGACGGCATCAATGTGATCAATACGGCGCGGAGCTTGGGGTGAAGCATAGGGCCCAGGGCACAGGGCACAGGGCCCAGTAGAGCGGCTCTGACTGGGCCCTGAGCCCTGGGCCCTGGGCCCTCCTAAGCACTTGAAGAACGACCGAACTTGAATCTCGCATCAGGCAACCTCAGGACGCACCAAATGACCATCATGACCGAACCCCAGGCCAAGGCCGTTCTCGACCAGGTGATCGAGCTGTCCGAGGCGGACGAATGCACCGCCATCCTGGCCGGTGAGCGCACCGGCAATATCCGTTTTGCGCGTAACAGCGTGTCGACCAGCGGTGAGGTGACCGACACCCAGCTGGTGGTGCAGGTTGCCTTTGGCAAGCGCTCGGGCACGGCGACGACCAACGCTTTCGATGCCGAATCGCTCAAGCGGGTGGTCAAGGCGGCCGAGGATCTGGCCCGGCTGGCGCCAGAGAACGAGGAGTTCATGCCGGCCTTGGGCAAGCAGAAATACCTTGAGACGCCGACCTTCAGCAAGAGTACCGATGAGGTCGACCCGGCCTTCCGCGCCGACGTGGCGGCGACCTCGATCGAGTCGTGCAAGAAGGAAAAGCTGGTCGCAGCCGGCTTCCTGACTGACACCCGCACCTTCACCGCGTTCGCCAACAGCAAGGGTAACTTCGCCTATCAGACCGACACCGCGCTCGACTACACCTGTACTGTGCGCACCGAGGACGACATGGGCTCGGGCTGGGTCGCGCGCAACGTCGGCGCCGCCAAGGACTTCGACGCGAAGAAGGAAATCGCAGTTGCGATGCGCAAGGCCAAGGGATCGGCCGAAGCCAAGGCGATCGAGCCGGGCAAGTACACGGTCATTCTGGAGCCGGCGGCCGCGTCGGGCCTGATCACTTTCATGATGTTCGGTTTCGATGCCCGCCAGGCCGATGAGGGGCGCAGCTTCCTGGCCAAGAAGGGCGGCGGCAACCGCATCGGCGAGCAGGTCTTTGATGAGCGAGTCGAGATGTGGACCGACCCGGCCGATCCGCGCGTGGCGACCCTGCCCTGGGATCAGACCGGTCTGGCCCGGGTCAAGCAGCCGATCATCGAAAAGGGCAAGGTCAGCTTTCTGCAGTACTCGCGCTACTGGGCGCAGAAGCAGGGCAAGGAGGCGACTGGCCAGCCGGGCAACTTCATCATGGCCGGTGGTGACAAGAGCACCGAGGAACTCATCAAGAGCACCCGCCGCGGCATTCTGGTCACCCGCACCTGGTACATCCGGATGGTCGACCCGCAGACCGTGTTGCTGACCGGCCTGACCCGCGACGGCACCTTCTATATCGAAGACGGCGAAGTGAAGTACCCGATCAAGAACATGCGCTTCAACGAATCACCGGTGATCATGCTCAACAACATCGAGGAATTGGGCATCCCCGAGCGCTTGTCGGTTGGCGGTGGCCAGAACACCTTCCTGGTCATGGTTCCGGCGATGAAGGTGCGTGATTTTACGTTTACTTCGTTGTCTGACGCGGTTTAGAGCAGTTCCAGTGGCCAGTTCCAGTTGCCAGTGAAAGCCGCCAACTGGAGCAGGCGCCGGGTTCTTGGCGCGTTCGGCGCTGCAGTCAGCGCGATGGCCACCCGGCCGCTGACGGCGACGCCGGCCGAATACGACTTCTGGTTTACCCGGCTCAGTTATGAGTCGGGCAATTGGGATGTCGATGAGCGGATGCCGAGCAATCTGATCACTTCGCTGATCGACTACACCGGCCTGCGGGTGGATCCGACCGAGCATGTGCTGGCGCTGTCGGACCCGCGCATGCTGGGCGCGCCGTTCTGCTATATCGCCGGCCACAAGCTGGTCGAGTTCAACCCGGACGAGCGGCGCAACTTCGAACGCTATGTGCGCAATGGCGGTTTCGTCTTTGCCGACGACTGCAATCACGACATCGACGGCTTGTTCGCCAAGTCCTTCGAAGCCGAGATGGCCCGCATCTTCGGACCGAACGCGCTGCACAAGCTGCCCAACGACCACCCGATATACAGCAGCTTCTTCAAGTTCGACGGCCCGCCGACGACCTCGATGGAACTCAACGGCTGGGGCGACGACCTGGTCCACGATTACCTCAAGGGCATCGAGATCAACGGCCGGCTTGGCGTGCTCTACAGCAACAAGGACTACGGCTGCGAATGGGACTATGACTGGCGCAACAAGCGCTGGCTGGCGGTGGACAACACGCGGTTTGGGGTCAATATTGTGGTTTATGCGTTGGGTAGTTGAGCGCAGGAAGAGCAGGGCCCAGGGCCCAGGGCCCAGTAAGAGCAGGGAGAGCAGGGCCCAGGGCTCAGGGCCCATAAGAGCAGGGCCCAGGGCAAAGGGCCCAGGGCCCAGTAAGAGCGGGAAGAGCAGGCCTGGGCATCCCCGCAAGTCACGGGTTTGTCGGGCTTTTCTGGGCCCTGGGCCCTGAGCCCTGGGCCCTAAACAACGAACTCCAACAGAGCGACAGGACATGACCCCAGCGAGCAGCGAAAAGATCACGTCAGACCTTCAAGACCTGCGGCTAGCCATCGGCCAGGCCGTCGTGGGTCAGGCGGCAGTCGTCGAGCAGATGTTGGTGGCGCTGCTGGCCGGTGGGCATTGTCTGCTTGAAGGCGTACCTGGGCTGGGCAAGACCTTGCTGGTGCGGACCTTGGGTGAGGCGCTGGCGCTGGACTTTCATCGGATCCAGTTCACGCCGGACCTGATGCCCAGCGACATCCTCGGCACCGAGTTGCTGGAAGAGGACCCCGAAAGCGGTCACCGGCGTTTCCGCTTCCAGCCCGGGCCGGTATTCACCAATCTGTTGCTGGCCGATGAACTCAACCGCACGCCACCCAAGACCCAGGCCGCGCTGCTGGAAGCGATGCAGGAGCAGACCGTCAGCTACGGTGGCGTGACCCGGCCGTTGCCGCAGCCTTTCTTCGTGCTGGCGACGCAGAATCCGATCGAACAGGCCGGCACCTATCCACTGCCGGAGGCGCAGCTGGACCGCTTCCTGCTGCAGCTCAAGGTCGATTATCCGTCGGAGGAAGAAGAACGCGCGATCTTGACCCTGACCACCGGCAGTAGCAGCGCCAAAGTGCCGCAGGTCCTCGATGGCGAGCGGCTGCTGGAGCTGCGCAAGCTGGTGCGCGAGGTGCATCTGATCGGCGATCTGCTCGAGTGGATCACGAAGCTGGTGCGGGCGACGCGCCCGGGACCGGACTCGCTGCCGGAAATCCGCCAGTGGATTCGCTGGGGCGCCGGCCCGCGGGCCGGGCAGGCGCTGGTACTCGGGGCAAAG
>JBGTIE010000622.1:0-2290 GCA_041745855.1 Lysobacterales bacterium
GAGGGTCGCTTCGAGCGCACGCTCGAGCGCCCGGGGCGCGTCATCGGCGAGGGACGCGTCGACCACCGGCAGCGCCTGGGCCTGCGGGTCGACTACCAGCCAGCCGTCGCGGTGGCGTTGATGGCTGGTCTGCGGCAACTCGTCCAGCCCAACGCCGGTGAACTGATAGCGTGTTGCCTTGTCCGGCCTGGCCTTGCTTCCATCCGGCGCCTTGATCAGCAACTGGCTCAGAAACTCAGGCGACTGGCTCGGTGCCATCGCGCAATCCTGGTCGCAAGTAACCAGTTCGATCTGCATCCCCTGCAGGTTCATGCTGATCCGCTGCGGCTCGAACTGGGCATCGACCGCGGCGTGGATGCGTAGCGGGCGGTCACTGTAGTAGATCTCCTGCACCACCTCGATCAGCTCCAGGTCCCGGGTCAGCACTTCAGTCGGTGCGGTGTCATGGATCTCGGTCCGCACCCGGACGGTGTCAAGCATCAGCGGCTGGAAGGCATGGAACTCGACCACTGTGCCCGGCTGCATGCCGCTATCGACGATCGCCCGCCGTTGGCCCTCGAAGAACAGCGCGTCGGAGGGTAGATCCAGCACCCGACTGCTGCGTTCCCCACCGACCTCGGATACCACGTCAAAGCGACCATCGGACCTGCGCTCGCCCTCGTAGCGGGTCCGCTGATCCGAGACCTTCTGCTCGGCCACGAAACGCAGCGCGGTACCGTCAGGCGCCTCCAGACTTTCCTCCATCGATTCCAGCCGCACCAGCACACCGGCACGCTGGATCTCCAGCACCATCGACTCGCGGGTCAGCACACCCTCGCCATCAACGATCCGTTCCGAACTCGCCCAGCCCGCCTTCAAGCCATCAAACAGGACCGCCCGCCAGGAAATGCCGCTGGGGTCAGGGCTGAGGGCTGAGGGCTGAGGGGTCAGAGGAGCGTTAGCGGCGTCCCTTGCGCTCAGAGGGCTGGCCTGGAGGAGCAGCAACAGCAGCAGACAGAGCAAGCCGCCTCGGGTTTGGGCGATGGTCATTGATGCTCACGCTGAGGCTGGTAGGGAAGCATCATTCTGCCAGCTTTGGGGGGACTAACAGGGCTGAAGATTGAGGGGCAGCTTATCGCCCCCTCTGGCGACGGTCATGTGCTCGCCGCAGCAGCTCTCCCCGGCCCTGGCGATCGTCGTGTGCTCGGTGCAGCAGCCAATGAGCCAGCAGATGCCAATCAATCCCCCCTTTGGGTGATGACGTGCTTCGCCGGGTGAGAGAACTTGCCTACTTGCCGCACTGTGGATTCCGATCGCCGGTGTGGATGGGGCGGAGAGTCTGTGGACCGCGCAAGGGTAAATGCAACGACAACCAGAGGGAAAACAGATGCCACACAACGACAACGCGGATTGTGGAATGACCTCTGAGTGCGAGCAGTTCCTGCCAGGGCGAGGGCACCGACGGTGGTTGCTGGCGCTGTTGTGGCTGATGCTGGGCCATGCGGCGATGGCCCAGTTGCCGTTGCCGCTGGCGAACCCGAACCTCGGCGACATCCGCGAGATTCGTATCGTGCGGCAGGCGGCCGCCACGCAAATTGATTTGAGTGGTGAGTTCAGCGAAATCGGCGGCGTGCCGCGAGCGCCATTGGCCGCGCTGCCAGTGAACGGAACCCCCGTTGCCACGGTCACGATCATCACCTCCGATGAACCGGAGAACTCGCAACCCCACCAGGTGTATCGGGTCACGGTCAATGTCACCGGCGGCGGCAACCCCGTAGCCAACGAGCAGGTTACGGTCGAGGACGACCTCGGCGCCCTTTGCACGGCCTTTCTCGACAGCGCCGGCAATGGCGCGTGCGAACTGGTCCCTGACCGATGCGATCTTCTGCAGTGGCTTCGAGACGGCGGCCTGCGCCGGAACGCCCTGAACATGCTTCGCCTTCCAGCGAGGTCGGCAATTATGCAACTCAGCAAGGAGCAGCCGTGGTCACCGCACGAGTTCGTTCAACAAACAGGTCGCGATTGCGTCAAATCCTTGGTGTAGGCTGCGCCCTGACCTTGCTCGGGGTCGCCCAGGCGCAAGTACCGCCAGGTGGTCTGCCGATTCCCACCTATGCCGACTTTGGCGACCCGAACGACCAGTTCGGGAGCGTGATTGATGCTGACGCCGACTGGATGGTGGCCTCGGGCAGCTTCGGCGAGGCCTTCTATGTGTACCAGCGTCTGCAAGATCGCTATGTGCGGCGGCAGCGGATTGTGCCGCCCACGCTGGGGCAGGCTTTCTTCCGGACGCCGAGGCTGCGGGGCGACC